>DASPZW010000396.1:0-9004 GCA_035636055.1 Actinomycetota bacterium | reverse complement strand
CCCCTCCTCGAAGACCTCCTCCATCTCCTCCCGCTCCCAGGCCTGCCCCGCGGTGGGCTCCCGCGCCTGGGTGTAGGGCCCCGACGGCATCAGGTTCCTCGCCCACGTGATCAGCCCGACCGCCAGGCCCCCCAACGCGAGACCCAGCAGGACGCCCTCGAGTTGGGGCTGATCGCCGAGCACATAGGCGGTAGCCAGCCCGAGCGAGGCCAGCGTGCTGACGACGAAGGCCAGCGCGGCCCCCCGTACCCCCTTCATCTGTGTCCCTCCCCGTCATGGTGGCCGTGGCCCGGCTTCGGCAGGGCGGTCCCGATCCACCGGGTGAGCAGCAACAGGATCGCCAGCCCGACCAGCCATCCGACGGCGCCCTCGGCCACGGGCCCGATGCGCCCCAGCGGGAAGCCACCAGGGTTCTTCACTCGCTGCAGGTAGACGACGTAGCGGGCGATCGAGTCCACCTGGCTGTTGGGGAATGCCGCCTCGCCGAACACCGGCATCCCCGGCGGGCCGGTCCGCATAGCCTCGGCGATCTGGGTCGGGGTCGCCCTGAGCAGCGGCGGCGCCACGAGGCCCTTGGTCGTGAGGGTGAAGCCGTTGACGACGCCGGCCCTGCCCGTGGCCAGCGCCCCGCCCTCCCCCGTGGTCGAGTGGCAGGCGGCGCAGTTGGCCTGGTAGAGGTTCAGGCCCTCGGTGAGGTTGCCGCGTGCCGTGTCGACCACCGGGATGTCCGGCCCGCCGGGAGCCAGGGACTTGACGTAGGCGACGATGGCGGCGATGTCCTCGGGAGGGTAGGCGGGGTTGCGGTGGAGGGCGTCCTTCTGGCTGGGCGTGGTCACCGGCATGCGGCCGGTCGAGAGCATGAAGTCCGTCAGGGCTGGCCCGACGCCGACGAGCGTGGGGCCGTTGGCAGTGCCCTGCGCGCGGTTGCCGTGGCACCAGGCGCAGTCCCGCTGGTAGAGCTGGAACCCGCCCGCCGGTCCGGGCGAGACGATGCCCCCCGCAGGGCGGTAGGGCGCGGCCTGCCCCTGGAAGTACGAACAGGCGCCCAGGAACAGGGGGGCGAGGAGGAGGAGCAGCCTGCGGGCGTTCACGCTTCGGACCGGAGAGAGGGGCGCCGGGGGCCGGCGGGGGCACCGGCCACGGCGCCCTCCCCAGCGCGTACCCGGCGATCCACGTCTTCAAACCACCGCAGCGCCAGGACGACCATGGTCAGCAACAGGACGGCCCCCGGCGGGACCCACATGATGGCCCCGGCAAGCTGCTGGTCGGCCAGGGCGGTGGTCCCCCAGAGCGGAGCACCTGCCTGGTAGACGGGATAGAGGACGGCCGGCGAGAACGTGATGAGCGCTCCCAGCGCCGCTCCGGCCAGCATCGTGACGAAGACGAGCAGGATCGCCGGCCCGTAGCCGAGGCGTCGCCGGTGCGAGGCGTCGATGACGAGGGCCCAGAACGCGAGGGCCGAGACCAGGAACGTCATGTGCTCGGCTGCGTGCACCACAGGGTGCGCGACCGCCGCTTCGTACGGCGCGGGGAGGTGCCAGCCCCACAGCGCCGCCGTCGTCGCCACCAGCACGACGACCGGGTTCAGCCCCACGGCCAGCAGGCGGCGGAACCGGCGCCGGGCTCCGAGGCTCGTGAGGCGGCGTCGCAGGGGGTCGGGCAGGCCGAGGAAGATGGCGAGGCCCGGGCGCCCGTACACGAGCAGCGGGGGTGCCGCAACGAGGAGGACGAGGTGCTGGAGCATGTGCGCGGAGAGCAGGGTCGTTGCGACGGCATCGAGCGGCGACACGAGGGCCACGGCAAGCAGCCCCAGGCCGGCGAGGTACGACACCACCTGGCGGCCCCGAACCGCACGGCGCCCGCGCCCCCGAAGCGTTGCCCAGCCCCGGCTGTAGAGGGTCGCGGCGGCACCGAGGCCCACCACGACGAGCGGGTCGAGGCTCCACGCCCCCCAGAGCCGGGAGGGGGGAACCAGCACGACGGGGCCTAGGCCGGCGACGGCGTGCACTGGGAGATGAAAGCCAGGGGCAGGAAGCTGCCGAGGATCATCAGGAGGAACAGGCCGTTGACCATGATGCCGGCGATCGCGAGCCAGGAGGCCCGGTCGCCGGTGGTCGGATCGTTTCCCCGCAGCCGGCGCCGGCAGCGGTAGGAGACGACCAGGGCGAGCAGGGTCACGGCCGCCGCCAGCCCGCTCGTCAGGGCGATGAACGGGCGGTAGCCACCCGAGGCCAGGAAGTGCGGGGAGGCGGGGGCGCACGACCCGGTGTCCGCCAGGTTGTAGCTGATGAAGAGCTGGGCGCTCCACGCCGCCGGGCCCGCCAGGACGCTGAACCACTGGGCCACGAGGCCCCGGTGCTCGCTGGCGTAGCGAAGGGCCTTCACAGGTGGGGAGAGAGGTAGACGGTGAACAGGACGCCGACCCAGACCACGTCGACGAAGTGCCAGTACATGGCGAAGTTCTGGATGGTCACGTGGCGGTGCTCGTCGAAGGCGCCCTGCCAGGCCCGCATCTGCGCCCACAGGCTGATCAGCAGGCCGACGACCACGTGGAAGCCGTGGAAGCCGGTGATGGTGAAGAACATCGAGCCGTACGCGTTCGTCGAGGGATGGAACTCCTTGAGGATCTTCGGGTACTCGACGAGGGCCTGGATCCCGAGGAACGTCGCGCCCAGCAGGAACCCCGCCAGGAGGCCGAACCGGGCCACCGCCTGCCTCCCCCGCCGGATCCCCTGGTCGGCGATGTGGACCGGGATCGACGAGGACCACAGGATGGCGCTCATGACGAGCGGCAGGATGAGCTCGGGCTTGTGGATCCCCGCCGGGGGCCAGGCCCCCGCACCGGCTCGGAACCGGAGGTAGAAGTAGCTGGCCAGGAGCGATCCGAACAGCAGCGACTCCGTGGCGATGAGCCCCCACATCCCCCACCACCCGAACGCATCCGGGCCGGAGGCGACCGACCGCAGCCGCTCCCCCGGCACGCCGGTGGGGATCGTAGGGACGAGTGGGTCCTCCTTTGTCCTCACCCTTCCTGCGTCTCCCCCTTCGGCCAGTACCACCCCACCATGCTCGCCGCGAACAGCAGCGCCCCCGCCCCCGCCAGGAGGTACGCCCCGAAGACCACGCCCCAGAACCCGAAGAGCAGGCCCACGGTGGCGACGAGCGGCCATGCCGTCGCGTGCGGCATCGCGACCACGGCCCGCGGCCTGCCGTCGAGCATCGACGTCGAGAGCGTGAGGTGGCCGCCGAGCAGGATCCGGCCACCCTTCTCGGGCGGCTGCGCCCCGTCCCGGAGCTCCGGCTGGTCCCACACCGGCTCCAGGCTACGGACCGTGGGGACGGTCTCGAAGTTGTACTCGGGCGGCGGCGATGAGGTCGCCCACTCGAGGGTGTCGCCACCCCAGGGGTCGTTGGGGGCCGCTGCCCCGCGGCACAGGCTCCACGCCCAGTTGACGAACGTGATGAGGATGCCGGCGGCCAGCAGGAACGACCCTACACTGGAGATCAGGTTGGGCACCGCCCAGCCCAGGCCGCCCGGATAGGTGTAGGTGCGGCGCGGCTGGCCGAGGATGCCGGCGATGTGCATGGGGAAGAAGGCGAGGTTGAAGCCGACGAAGATGGTCCAGAAGCTCACCTTCCCCCAGCGCTCGTCCATCATCTTGCCGGTCATCTTCGGGAGCCAGTAGTACAGGGCGCCGAACAGCGGGAAGATCACCGCCCCCACCATCACGTAGTGGAAATGGGCGACGACGAAGTACGTGTCGTGCACCTGGGCGTCGAAGGGGATGGCGGCGAACATCACGCCGGACAGGCCCCCCAGCACGAAGACGAGGATGAACCCGATGACGAAGAGCATCGGCGTCTTCAGCACCGGACGGCCGGCCACGAGCGTGGCCACCCAGGCGAAGATCTGCACCCCGCTCGGGATGGTGATCATGAAACTCACGAGCGACACGAAGGAGAGGGCGATCTGGGGCAGGCCCGTCGTGAACATGTGGTGGGTCCACACGCCGAACCCGATGAGCGCGGTGGCCATCTCGGCGACGACGATCCAGGTGTAGCCCACCATGCGGCGGCGCACGAAGGTGGGGATGATCGCCGAGACCACGCCGAGGGCGGGCAGGACGATGATGTAGACCTCGGGGTGCCCGAAGATCCAGAACAGGTGCTGCCAGAGCAACGGGTCGCCGCCGCTGCCGGCGTCGAAGAAGTGGAAGCCGAAGCGGCGCTGCAATTCCAGCAGCACGCAGGCGACCGTGAGCGGCGGCAGGGCGAAGACGACAGCGAAGGACATTGCCAGCTCGCCCCACACGAAGATCGGGATGCGGTTGATCGACATGCCGGGGGCCCGCATCTTCAGGATGGTCACGATGAAGTTGATGGCACCGACGGTGGTCGAGATCGCGACAAACACCAGGCCGAGCGCGTAGAAGTCGATGTTGATGCCCGGGGCGAATTTGGCGTCGGACAGCGGCGTGTAGTTGAACCACCCGGCATCGGGTGCATGGCCGATCAGGAAGGCGGAGTAGAGGAAGATGCCCGCCGCCAGGAACACCCAGTAGCCGAAGGCATTGAGGCGCGGGAAGGCCATGTCCCTCGCCCCGATCATGAGCGGCACGAAGAAGTTGCCGAACCCGGAGAGCACCGGCGTGGCGAACAGGAACATCATCGTGACGCCGTGCATCGAGAAGAGCTGGTTGTAGGCCTCGGGGTTGACGACGTGCAGGTTCGGCCCCGCCAGCTGGGCCCGGATGATGAGCGACTCGATGCCCCCGAAGACGAAGAACACCAGGGCGGTGACGAGGTACTTCATGCCGATCCGCTTGTGGTCGACGGTCGTGAACCACGAGATCAGGCCCGGCGGCTCGTACCAGCTCTCCTCGAGAGCCTCCAGGGGGGCGGTGGTGACGGTGGCCACGTCCCGACCGCCTACGGCAGCGACTGCAGGTAGGCCACCAGATCCTGCAGATCGGTGGGTGAGAGCTGCGTCGGCGGCATGATGGCTCCGGGCTTGACCTCCTGCGGATCGGTGATCCAGTGAGCGAGGTTCGCCGGGGTGTTGTCGATGGTGCCCGAGGCGATGGTGGCCCGCCCGGCGACGTGCGTGAGGTCGGGGCCGACGGTCGCCGCCGCCGACGTGCCCCGGATGGCGTGGCATCCGGCGCAGGTGTTGGACGTGAAGACTGCCAAGCCGCCCGCCGCCGCGGGGGACATGGGCGCGGCGGCGGGCGCGGCCTGGCCCGACTCCCAGGCCTGGAACAGTGCCGGCGGGTCGGCGACCACGAAGAAGATCATGTGGGCATGTTGCAGGCCGCAGAACTGCGAGCACTGGCCCCGGTAGCGGCCCTGCTTGTCCGCCTGGAGCCACAGCTCGTTGGTGTGCCCGGGGATCTGGTCGATCTTCGTCTGCAGCTCCGGCACCCAGAAGCTGTGGATGACGTCCGCCGTGGTGAGCTCCACGCGCACGGGTTCGCCCACCGGGATGTGGATCTCGTTGGCCGTGACCGCCCCATTGGGGTAGCGGGCCTCCCACCACCACAGGTGACCGACGACCCTGACGCTGAGGCGCGTGGTGCGCATCGGCTTCGCCAGGGCCGACATCTCGTGCAGCGTCAGGACGAAGGTGGCCGAGAGGATGAGCACCGGCACGACCACCCCGCCGACGAGGATGAAGCGCTCGCCCCACCGGGGCACCTCCTCTGCGCCGGGGTCTGTGCTGGGATCGCCGGCGGAGGGCCGGCGGCGCCGGACGATCGCAGCGGCGATGAGTGCCGCGACGAAGAGGAAGACGGCCGTGGAGATGCCGAAGAGCAGCCACCAGAGGTGCTCGACGCGGTTCGCTCCCGGCCCGGCGGTGTTGAGCATCGATGCCGGGGTTGATGCCGGGTCCCCGCAGGCGGTTGCCAGGCAGGCAAGCGCCATCCCGATCACCAGCGCCGCCGTCCAGCGCTGCGCGCGCACCGGCGCGCACAAACGCCTGGCCGGAGTCCCGCGCAGCATCTCCACGGCTCCGTACCCATCCGCCCACACTTGAAACTGCTTCAATCACGCCGTTTGTGCACCCACCGGAGGGGTACCCATCAGACAGATCGGTACGTTCTCGTAGAGGAGGAGATGCATGGCAGTCCGAACCCTGGAGAACTTATTAATCGAACAATTGAGGGACCTTCTGAGCGCCGAAAAGCAGATCACCGGCGAAGGCCGCGTCGACCGCGGAGCTCCGGGCAGCGTTCGAGGAGCACCTGGAGCAGACCCAGGGGCAGATCACCCGGCTCGACAACGCCTTCGAGATCCTCGGGCACACCGCCCGCGCCAAGAAGTGCGTGGCGATGGAGGGCCTGATCGCAGAGGGCAAGGAGCACATGGAGGAGGAACTGGGGCCGTCGGTCATGGACGCGGCGCTGATCGCCTCCGCCCAGAAGGTCGAGCACTACGAGATCGCCGCCTACGGCAGTGCCCGGACGTTGGCGGAGGAGGTTGGCCAGCCCCGCGTGGCGGAACTCCTGCAGGCCACGCTCGACGGGGAGTCGGCGACCGACCTGAAGCTGACCCGGCTCGCCGAGGATCTGGTCAACCAGCAGACCGCGTAGGCCGAGAGGTTCCATCCGCCAGCCCCGGGCACCTCGCCGGATGCCCCGGGCTGGCGCAGAGAGTGACCACTCCCCACGGCCGTCCTCAACCCCACCCTGGGGCGGCCGAGGGGAGTGGTTGCACGTCCGGCCTCCCGTGCGCCACGACGTTGCGCCCCGGAGTCCTCTAGACTCGGCACAGCGCGAAAGCAGGTTGGCCCTCGGTTGGACGTCGGGTTGACCTCGGGTTGCGGGCGAGGAACGTGTGCGCGGGGAGAGGGTGGGACTTCTTGAGTGATCTTCTCCAGGTGCTCCCGACAGGTGAGCCCCGAACCGTACGGCTGATCGGCGAGTTGGACGCCTCGAACGCCGACGAGCTGCTCGAGGCGCTCGTCCCGCAGCTCGGCGACGGCGGGGACCTTGTCCTCGACCTCAGCGGGCTGTCGTTCGTCGACAGCATGGGACTGCGGAGCTTCCTGCGGATCGCGACCGGGCTGGAGAACACCGGCAAGCTGATCCTCGATAGCCCGCAGCGATCGGTCGCCCGGACCATCGAACTCGTGGGCCTCGAGCGGAGCCCCAACATCGCCCTGACCAGAGCCCCGCCGGCTGGCGACGCCTGAGGGCGTCAGCCGACCTCGAGTGCAAGTTGCGCCGCGACGTCGTCGATGCTCTTGCCGGAGACGTCGACGAGGCGCTGCATGAGCAGCTGGCCCACGACGAAGCAGGCAGTCGCTCCCTCTTCGAGCGTCATCTGCGCCGTGAGCTCCGGGATGCTGTGCCTGGCCCCCCGGGCCAGCGCCGCGAACAGACCAACGACATTGCGGAGATGCTCCACCTTTGGACCCTTGTCGACCCCGTTGCCATCTGCAGCTAAAGCAGTCATGTCCCGTGTGCTACCCATCTGACATGTGCTTCCAACCCGCACCCTGAGCGTTTCGGCCGGGCGCGCCCTGGGTATGGGCGCGCCGCCAATGGATCTCGCAAAGAGCGTTGACCTGCGTTTGCAAGTCAGGGCCGACGCGCCAGCGCAGGGCCGCCGAGAGGTAGGGGCCCTGGCCGCCGGGCTGCCCGAAGACCTTCGCGAAAACCTCCAACTCCTCGTCAGCGAGCTCATCGCCAACAGCCTCCGGCACGGGCAGCTCACCGACGAGGACTGGATCGCGCTCCGCGCCCGCGTGGGACCCACGAGCGTCCGCGTGGAGGTGTCCGATCCGGGTCGCAGCTTCCAGCCTCCCCACGGACGGGACCCGGGGACCCCGGCGTCGCGCTCGGGCCTGTGGATGCTGAACCAGATCGCCACCCGGTGGGGTATGGTCCGCGACACCGACACCCTGGTGTGGTTCGAGACCGACCTGCCGGACGGGGAACCGGCGGCACCGTGGTTCGAAGCCATCCGCGGCTGGGGGGCCGAGGCGAGAGACGGAGCCCTCGACATCGCGAAGCTGTACGGGCCCCCCGACGAGTTCGGATCGGAGGGCCTCACGTGGCGCCGGCACCCGGCGCACGAGCTGACGTTGCGGCAGACGGAACCGGGCGAACAGGGGGTCCAGGGGGGAGTAGCAGCCCCCCGGAGCGTTAGCGGAGGGGTATGAGCTGCGAATCCCCCCTGGGTCGTCGAACACTCCGAAGGAGTGGGCGACGACTGGAAAACCGAGCGGCCCGGCTCCTAGCGGTCCGGCGGGCGGGCGGGGCCGGACCCGGCACCGGTGGCGGCGATCACCGCCGCCAGTTCGTCCAGTTCCTCGGCACTGAACTCGAGATCGGCCGCCGGCAGCCATCCGTCCACCTGGTCCGGCCGGCGTGCCCCCACGATGGCGCCCGTCACGCCCGGCCAGGCGAGGGTCCACGCCACGGCGATCGCTGCCCGGCTGACCCCGTGGCGCTCGGCGATCGGGGCCAGGGCGTCGGTGAGGGCGAGGTTGCGCCGGAGGTTGTCACCCTGGAACTGGTCACTGCGCCGACGCCAGTCGTCCTCGGGCAGCCCCGCCACCCGCTCGGCCGAGAACGCTCCGGTCAGCAGCCCAGACTCCATCGGGCTGTAGACGATCACGCCCGTCTCGTGGTCCCGACACCAGGGGATGAGGTCCCTGGCGGCCTCCCGGTTGATGAGGGACAGGTGGGGCTGGACGGAGTCCACGTGCCCGAGCTGCTCGGCCCTTGCGACCTGCTCGGCCGAGTGGTTCGAGAGCCCCGCGGCGGCGATGGTCCCCTCCTCCTTGAGGGCCAGCATCGCTCCCCAATACTCCTCGATGGGGGTGCCGTCCTCGGGCGGCCAGTGCATCTGGTACAGGTCGATGCGATCGGTGCGCAAGCGCTTCAGCGACGCTTCGACCTCCTCCCGGATGGACTCGGGCCTCCCGACGCGGCGTGCCGGGGCCATCGGGTCGGCGGCATCCCAGCGCAGTCCGCACTTGGTGAAGACAGAAGGCCGG
>DASPZW010000395.1:0-3465 GCA_035636055.1 Actinomycetota bacterium | reverse complement strand
GCGGCTTGCATGGCTGATCGTCAACCTCGTCCCCCCCGGCCCCCCGGTCTCGGACACGGAGGTCGAGCTCGATCTGGATCGTCTGCTCATGCTGGCGTGGCGGGACGACCCGGAATCCGTACCCGACCACGATCACGAGGCGACCGACGATTCCACCGCCATAGCGCAGGCGCTGAAGAGCTTGCGTGATCTGGAACGCTTTCTCGACCACCCCTCAGGCTTCCGGAACGAGGATCCACCTTTCTCCGCCATCGGCCGGGAGCACGCCGAGGAACGGGGATCGTAATCGTGGAGGGCCACGTTGCGTCTCGTCCACCGACGCCAGATTGCCCTCAGGTATTCGAGCACCCGGGGCAGCCCCATGCTCGTGGTGCAACGCTCGGCGGCAGCGCCTCAGTGCAGGTTCGCGAAGACCAGGGACGCCAGGCCCCCCAGGATCAGCGCCACCACCACGATCCAGGCCGTGATCACGAGCATCTGTTGGCGCCGCTGCAGCGGGCGCCGTCGAGGCGGGGGCACCCCCAGAATCTAGCCGACCCGGACGGGCAGGGAGGACAGCCCCCGGAGGGTGATGTGGGGGCGCCACGCCAGGTCCTCGGTGGCCAGTTCGATGTGGGCCACCCGGGCCAGCAGCGTGCCGATGGCCACCTGGGCCTCCGTCCGGGCCAGCATGGCGCCGAGGCAGAAATGGATGCCACCGCCGAAGGACAGCATCTTCACGTCTTGCCGGCCGATGTCGAGGCGGTCGGGATCGGGGAACTGGGCGGGGTCCCGGTTGGCGGCGCCGATCAGCAGCATCATCGGCTCGCCCGCGGCGATGCGCTCTCCCCCGATGACCACGTCCGCCCGCGCGCCCCGTCCGGCGAGCTGGACTGGCGAGTCGTAGCGCAGCAGTTCCTCGACGGCGCTGCGGATGAGCGAGGGGTCCTCCCGCAGGCGCCGCAGCTCCCCAGGGTTGCGGAGCAGGGCGAGCATCCCGTTGCCGATGAGGTTGCGGGTGGTCTCGTGGCCCGCCCCGAACAGCAGGCTGACCGTCGAGATCAGCTCCGCCTCGCTCAGGTGGCCGGCGCCGTCCTCGGCCTCGATGAGCCGGGAGAGGAGGTCGGGCCCGGGGTCCCGGCGGCGCTGCGCGACGACCCCACCGATGTAGGCGGCGAGTCCGGCCACCGCCCGGTCCGCCCTCGTCGCATGCTCCTCGGTCACGACCGGGTCGAGGGCCTGCGCGATGGCCTCCGCCCACTCCCTGGCCTGCGCGTGGTCCTCGATGGGGAGGCCGAGCAATTCGCTGATCACCGTGACCGGCAACGGCAGGGCGAGGTCCGTGATGAGATCAGCCTCGCCGCGCCCGGCGATGTTGTCGACGAGGCCCTTCACGATCTCGACCACCCTCGGCCGCACCGCCTCCAGCGCCCGGGGGGTGAAGGCCTTGCTGACGAGGCCGCGCAGGCGGGTGTGGTCGGGTGGGTCCCGGAACAGCATCCAGCGGCTGAGCTCCACCATCGTGGCGATGCCCGGGCCGTCCTGGGTCATGGCGAGCATGAGGCTCGCCTCGTCGACGCCCACCCCGAAGCGGGGGTCCCGCAGCACTGCGGCGATGTCGGCGTAGCGGCTCAGCACCCAGTAGCCGAGTGGGCCCCGCAGCATCGGGGCATGCTCCCGGAGGCGACGGTACTGGGGGTAGGGATCCTTGTGGGCTTCGGGGTCGAGCGGGTTGAAGAAGACGGGTTCTTCGGGGGCAAGCTCGCCACCACCGTGGACGCTCATGACAGTCCCAAATGTACTCCAAAATGGAGCGTGAGGGCACCCCGGCACCGGTTGCGGTAGAAACTCATCGGGTGGTACCCAGGCGTCACGACCAAGGAGGCCCGCATGTCGGAACAAAGGCCCGAACAAGAGCCCGACCAAGAGGATCGCCAGCACATCGACGCGCTGCTGGAGGAGCTGCGGGTGATCGATCCTCCCGAGGAGTTCCGCCGCAACGCCATCGTGAGCGATCCCGAGATCCATGCCCGGGCCGAGGCCGATCCCGAGGCGTTCTGGGCCGAGCAGGCCGGGCGCCTGCGCTGGAGCCGGCCCTGGGACGCGGTCATGGAGTGGAACCCGCCCTGGGTGAAGTGGTTCGTCGGGGGCAAGCTGAACATCTCCGTGAACTGCCTGGACGTCCACGTCGAATCCCATCCCGATCGCGTGGCCTACCACTGGGAGGGCGAGCCCGGGGACCGCAGGACCATCACCTACCGCGAGCTGAACGAGGAGGTGTGCCGTTTCGCCAACGCCCTGCGGGGCCTCGGCGTGGGCAAGGGGGACCGGGTCGCCATGTACCTGGGCATGGTCCCCGAGCTCCCCGTTGCGATGCTGGCCTGCGCCCGGATCGGCGCCACCCACTCGGTGGTCTTCGGGGGCTTCGCCGCCGAGGCGCTCCGGGACCGCATCATCGACGCCCAGGCCAAGGTGCTGGTCACCGGCGACGGCGCCTGGCGGCGCGGCACCATCGTCCCCCTGAAGGAGAGCGCCGACCGGGCCGTGGAGCAGTGCCCGAGCATCGAGAAGGTGGTCGTCGTGCAACGCACGGGCCAGGAGGTCGCCTGGGCGCCGGCGCGCGACGTCTGGTACCACGACGCCATCGAGGCCCAGGCCACCACCTGCGAGGCCGAGGAGATGGATGCCGAGGACCCCCTCTACATCCTTTACACGTCCGGCACGACCGGTAAGCCGAAGGGCATCCTGCACACCACCGGCGGCTACCTGACCGGGGTGGCGACGACCCACCGGCTGATCTTCGACATCCATCCGGAGACCGACGTCTTCTGGTGCGCCGCGGACGTGGGCTGGGTGACGGGCCACTCGTACATCGTCTACGGGCCGCTCGCCAACGGGACCACGTCGATCATGTACGAGGGGGCGCCCGACTTCCCCGACAAGCAGCGGTGGTGGTCGATCATCGAGCGCTACAAGGCGACCATCCTCTACACCGCCCCCACGGCCATCCGGACCTTCATGAAGTGGGGGCACGAGTACCCGGCCCGCCACGACCTCTCGTCGCTGCGCCTGCTGGGCTCGGTCGGCGAGCCCATCAACCCCGAGGCGTGGATGTGGTACTGCGAGTACATCGGCGGGGAGCGCTGCCCGGTGGTCGACACCTGGTGGCAGACCGAGACCGGCGCCATCCTGATCACGCCGCTGCCCGGCATCACACGGCTGAAGCCCGGTTCGGCCACGAAACCCTTCCCCGGGGTGTCGGCCGACGTGGTCGACGAGGAGGGGAAACCGGTCGGCCCCGGCAAGGGCGGGTACCTCGTCCTGCGCCGGCCGTGGCCCTCGCAGTTCCGGACGATCTACGGCGACCCCGACCGCTACGTCCAGAACTACTTCAGCCGCTTCGGCCCGGACGTCTACATGGCGGGCGACGGTGCCCGCCTGGACGAGGACGGCTACTTCTGGCTGCTGGGCCGGATCGACGACGTC
>DASPZW010000394.1:0-3502 GCA_035636055.1 Actinomycetota bacterium | reverse complement strand
GCTGACGAGCGCCGCCCTGACGTTCGGGGCCCCGTTCTGGTTCGACCTGCTGAAAAGCTTTGTCGGGATCCGGACTTCCGGCCCCTCGCCGGCGGAGGCCTCGGCCTCCAGCGGAAGCCCGGGGGCCTAAGGGGGGGTCATGGGAAAGCGATGTCCCCGGTCATGCCCAAGGGCCAAGATCTCCCGCCAGGAGATCCTGCACCCGAAGGGAGATAAGCATCCGACCTTGAGCCTGAAGCGTTAACGGCGCCAGACGGACAGGCCGGCGTCGACTCCTCGGAACAGTCTTCCGTTCACACTGGCCCGCATGGCCCCTGTCTGCGGGCGCACCGGTCAAGCGCGCTGAAGGCGGGGGAGCTCAAAACACTCGACGACAAGTTCCTCGAGGGCGACGTTGATCAGTCCGCCGGGCGCCGTTGACAGACCCAAGCCGCAATTTGTATTGTCCTGTTCAACCAGACTTCAGTCCTTTACCGTAGAAAGGCGCTCTTCTTATGCCACTCCTCAAGGGGATTCGTCCCAGGGTATCGGCCGGTCCTTTCGGAGCATCCTCTGGGTCATGGAAGCCTCCCACCCCGGGGCTCACCACCCGCAGCCGCAATGCTCGCCAGTTGGTGGCCTCACGCCCGTGGCAGGTCCCGACACAGCGCTCAGCACGACTGGGGGGTCACCGGACCATGGGTTTGGTGGCTGCAGGAGGGGTGCTGGCGCTCTTGGGCGTCGTGGCCGCTTACCTGGCAGTTGGGTTACCCGAGAACCGATCCGCGACGAAGGCCAGCACCTCCGTCCGGATCCCGGTCGATGCCCCGGCACCCGGGCCCCAAGACGCCGTGCTCCTCGATGCCCCCGACCCCACCGGCACCCTCAACCTCGGCGACCTGACCGCCGGGATGGACAACCTCGGGCTCTCGGTCGACACGACGAGTCCGGACGGCCTGACGGTAACACCGGACATCGGCGTCGGCATCGAGCCCGGGCCCCTGGTCGACGGCCTTGTCGTGCCCTTGGTCAATACGCTGACACAGGGCGCCGGTGACCTGCCGATCGACACCCCAGACATCGGCTCGCTTGCTCCCATCAACGTTGACGTTGCAGCCGATGGAGCAGTAGGGGCCAGCGTGAAGGCAGCACCGTGGATCATGATCGATCGCAGAGCCACGGTGCTGGGGGAAAAAGATAATACAACCCAGCTGTTGCTCCACGGTACCTACGCCTGCAGACCCCACCGCCGCCCAGTCCCAGTCGTCGTCAGAGTAGACGCCTATGACAGTAGGCAGACCCAGGGCCGTGGCAACTCAGCCGCCTTTTACTGCGACGGAAAGAAGCACAGCTGGAGCGTCAACTTGATCGCCTACGCCACCCTAAACCCTAAGGGGCGGGGTACTACACGTCTACCTGCGGCGGATATCGCTCAGCCCAATCCCCGAGACCAGATTTCGATTTGGGATACCGCGAGCTCTGCGAGGCTTCGCGTGCTCAACGTCAGCGCACTCCTCGCATACCCCGCACCGGGCAGGGCCGTTAATCTGCTCACCGACAACGGCAAGCTCGTCATCGTCAGGAAGGACATCCCCGCGAAGGACATCGTGACGAGGGCTTCGTTCCAGTGAACGTCGTGCCTGTCGCTGCGGCAGTACGATCCGCCGGGTCTCGAGCACCCCGGATGGCGCTCGGAGGTCCATACCAGGGGTTGACCACGTAGGTGATGCTGCAACCAACGGACCAGCGGTCGGCCTGGAGGCCATAACCGCCCAGTGGGCCGAGGGCGATGCGAGGACGAGACCTGCCGCGAGCAGGAGTTCGTCTTCCTCGAATGGGCGTCCCGGTCCCTCCCGTACGTCCCGTTGGGGCGGGCTCGTGGTTGAGTCGCCCGTGGCGGCAGAGGTGTGGTAATTAAGGGCTGTTCTACGTACCAAAACTTCCACACCTCTTGAACCCCCGGCACTACCCTGGCCGCAGGCCGCCCGGGCGTGGGTGCGGCGGCGGATTGGCAATCCTCGGCTCGGGACGGCAAGCTAGAGGGCCGAGCCCACAATGAGTGATTACGGAAGAAGTTTCCATTCGTCGCGCCAGCGGCGCTCCGGCTCTGCCGAACCCGCCTGGACACCCCCGCCTGCCACCTGGCGGCCAGCGAACCTTCCGTCGGCTCCCCGTCGACCATCGCCAGCCGAGCCGTGGCGGGCGATGGGTCAACCCGGGTTTCAGGCCGGGTCTGCGTCCCGGCTCCCGTCGGGGTCCCCGTCCGGCACGACCCGCTACCGTCCCGGTCTCGACGGCCTCCGGGCGCTGGCCGTCGTCGCCGTGCTCCTCTACCATGCCGGGGTCCGGTGGGTGCCGGGCGGGTTCCTCGGGGTCGACCTGTTCTTCGTGATCTCGGGCTTCCTCATCACGACGCTGCTCATCGCCGAGGTGGAGCGGACCGGCACCATCTGCCTCGCGAGCTTCTTCAAGCGCAGGGCACGGCGACTCCTGCCGGCGCTGGGTCTGGTGCTGGTCGTGAGCACCGCCGCCCTGGTCCTGTTCTGGCCCCAGGAGGTGGCGAAGGTCCGGGGAGACATCGTGGCCTCCCTCGGCTACGTGGCCAACTGGTGGTTCATCGTCCACCACCAGTCGTACTTCCAGGCCACCGGGAGGCCCTCGCCCCTGCAGCACCTGTGGTCGCTCGCCGTGGAGGAGCAGTTCTACCTCGTCTGGCCGGCGACGGTCGCGCTGATCCTCGGGGGCTCCGCCGGCATCCGCCGGCTGAAAGTGGTGGCTGCGGTCGCCTGCGGCGGGGCGGCCGCCTCCACCGCCCTGATGGCCGTGATCGCGGTGGCGCACAACGTCCCCTACGGTGCAGACGCGTCCCGCGTGTACTACGGCACCGACACCCATGCGATGGGGGTGCTGCTCGGCTCGGGCGCGGCGGCCCTCGCCATCATCGCGGCGCGGCAAGGGTGGATGCTGCGCTTCCGCAACCTCCTCGACGTGCTGGGGGCGCTCGGGCTGGCCGGTGTCTGCTGGGCGATGGTCCACACCAACGAGTTCATGCCGGCGCTGTACCGGGGAGGGTTCCTGGTGTTCGCCGCCATGGCTGCATTCGCGGTCGCCGCCGCCGGCCGGGAGGGGAGCTGGTTGGAGACCGCGCTGGGCCAGGAGCCGTTGCGCTGGTTGGGCACGCGCTCCTACGGCCTGTACCTGTGGCACTGGCCGATCTTCGTGTTCACCCGCCCGCAGCTCGACGTGCCGTTCACGAAGGGGGGCGACATGCTCCTCCGGCTCGCCCTGACCGTCGCCGCGGCCGAGGCCAGCTACCGCTTCGTCGAGCAGCCCATCCGCGCCAAAGGGCTGCGGGCATGGGTCGAGGGCGTCACGTCGAAGATCGACATCCCGAAGACCTGGCGCACGGCCACCGCCATCTATGCGGCGTGCCTCCTGATCGGGCTCGGGGCTGGGCTGTTCCTGGTATCCCGGCACCCGGCCTCACGCGCGCCGGCTGCGGTCAGCCAGATCTCGGCTCACC
>DASPZW010000393.1:0-6514 GCA_035636055.1 Actinomycetota bacterium | reverse complement strand
GGCCGAGGAGCACGCCGTCGTCGGCGAACGACGCGCGGCATACTCGGACATCGAGCGCGCCTCCACCATGCTGGGCCGCTACTGCGAGGGCGGGGACGACTTCCCGATCATGCCCGGCTGGAGGGACGCCCGGCTCGCCCGCTACCACGGCAGCGCCGCCCAACTCGTGCACGACTACCCGCTGGCCGTCACGATCCTGACCGGCACCCTGGCCGCGCTGCATCCCTCGTACCTGCCGCAGCGGGCCATGGCCCTGACGGATCTGGGGACCGCCTACGCCCACCTCCCGCAGCCCGAGGTGGAGCACGCCTGCGACCTGCTCGGGCAGGCGCACGCCATCGCCGCGCCGGCCGGCCTCGGCGAAGCAAGCCGCCGCGTCATGAGAGCCCGCCGCCACCTCCAGCAGTGGGCCGGCGACCCGTGCGTCCAGCGGCTGGACGAGCAGTTGGCACTGGTTTAGGCGGACGAGCGGTATGGAAGCTGGGGCACTCGACGCCGTCGACCGCCGGCTTCAGGTCGAGATGGCGACGTTGGCGGAGGACGTGAGGCAGCGGGTGCTGCGAGACGTCGGCGTGGAGGCGGTGCGCATCCGGAGCGACGGCGACACCACCCACGCCTTCGACGCCGACGTGGAGGAGCGGCTGCTCAAGTTCTTCGCCAATACCGGCCTCCCGGTCCGCTTCAGTAGCGAGGAGCGTCCGGATGTGGACCTCGTGTCGAGCCCGGAGCTCCTGGTCCTCGTCGATCCGCTGGACGGCTCCGCTATGGTCGCTCGCGGGTACCCGAGCGGGTCGATCGCCGTCTCAGTCGTCGACATGGCGACCGCCAGGCCGCTCCTCTCCCGCATCGCCGAGGTCTTCACAGGCTTCCAGTACTCGGCGCTAGGCAGCGTCGCCCTCAAGGACGGGGTGCCGATGCGGCCCTCCGGCGTGCAGTCGGCGAGTGAGGCCCTGGTCGTCTCCTACTTTGCGACCAGCTCCCGCATTGAGCTGTTCCGCCGGAGCCCGGCGCGCTGGGAGGTCTGCCGGCTGCTGCGCAACTACGGCGGCCTGGTCGACATCGCCAAGGTCGGAGCCGGCCAGTGCGACGCCATGGTCGAAGTCCTCAAGGGCTTTGTCGCCAGGGAGTACGTCGCCGGGCTCCACATCGCGGAGGCGGCCGGTGCCGTCGCTTCCACACTGGAGGGCGCACCCGTCCCGGTCCACCTTGAGCGTTCGGAGCGGAGCAGGTTCGTGGTCGCCGCCACTCCTGAGTTGCACGACGACCTGCTCAGGCTCCTCACGGGTAGCAGTCCGGCGCTGCCGCCATCCTGACCTCAGCCGCCTGGCCCGGGCTGGAAGACCACGCAGCATTTCTCCGGCCTGGGGGCCAGCACCGGCGTGACGCCCTTGAGGCGGAGACTCTCGGAGAAGCCTTCCATCAGGGCAAGGTTCATCCGGCACACGACCTCGGTGAACTCGCGCGAAAGGGGGCTGCAGGGGCAGTTGCCGAGGCACAGGCTGCCACCCTCGCGCACCGCCTCGAACCCACAGTCGTCCAGCACCGCTGCGGCCTCCGCAAGGAGGCGCTCCCGGCTCGGCCTCGGGCCGGCCTGCTGGCGGGCCTGCTTGCCCAGACCAGCACCCACGTGGTGCGCGGGGCCGACGCCAGGACATCGGTCCTCGACGCCTCCGGCCCCCCAGCGAACGCCTGCGCCATCAGGCGAGCCAGCAGCTCGTAGTTCTTCGGCGGGAGGTTCCGTGAGATCTGGCGACCCGAACGCCGGTAGATCTTCGCCGGGCGCCCCGCCCCCGGTCCGCTCCGGCCGGTGAGCCGGCGGTACTCGGTGGAGAGCAGGCCCTCCTCCACGAGGCGGTCCAGATGGAAGGCGGCCAGCGAGCGGGTGATCCCGGCCGCCTCCGCCGCCTCCTCGCGCCCGACGCCCTCGGGGCGCGACGCGTAGAGCCGCCGGCGCGTGGGGTCCGAAAGTGCGGCCACCCCGGCCAGCTCCTCGTCCAGCCTGGTTTCGTCCACGGATCCCTGGCCCTTCTATAGCAAGACGCCACTTGCTTTAGGAATGGCGGGTTCTAAGATTAGGCACAGTAGGTGATAGAAAGCATCATAGCCCAGCGGCCATGGCCGGGTGAAGACCAGACGACGTACACGGTGGCTCCTGCCAGCCGGGGGATGCCCGGCAGGGAGCTTCACAAGGAGGACGGGCATGGCTGTTGACGAACTGCGCATCGGTGGCCTCCACGCCACCCGGACGATTGACGAGATCCAGATCGGGGGCCTCGGGGCCCGGCGCAAGCGCGTGGAGGACGCCCGATTCGTGCGGGGCAAGGGCCACTACCTCGACGACTTCAAGCTGCCCCGCATGCTCCACATGGAGATCCTGCGCAGCCCCGTGGCACACGCCCGCATCATCTCGATCGACACCTCGAGGGCATGGATGACCCCCGGCGGGCACCTGGTCGTCACCGGGGACATGGCGGCGCAGCACAACCTGGCGTGGATGCCGACGCTGTCCTACGACACCCAGGCGGTGCTCGCCACCGACAAGGTCCGGTTCCAGGGCCAGGAGGTCGCCTGCGTCATCGCCGACGACCCCTACATCGCTAAGGACGCCTGCGAGGCGATCGAGGTCGTGTACGGGGCCCCCCACTACGACCTCTTCGACGTGGTGACGCCGTCGCCCCACCACCCGCTCGGATGCAAGGGCATCGGCGAGTGCGGCTGCGTCGGCGGGCCGGCGGCGTTTGTGAACGCCGTCACCGACGCCGTCGCCCACCTCGGCGTCCGGAACATCGACATGCCGTGCCTGCCGGGCCGGGTCTGGGAAGCGATCCGCACCAAGGGAGATGTCCCCGGCACGCCGCCCCTTGCGGGCCCGTAGCCGCCCGCTGGGTATCCCGCTCCTGGGACACGAAGTCGCACGAAAATCGCCGCAATCGAAGGAGGGGCTCGATGGAGAGTGTGAGGTCGGACCAGCGCCGGTCGGAGCCGGGGGCCGCCGGGTTCGGGCAGGTAGCCGCCGTGCAGCCCACCATGGCCCGGGGGCCCCGGGCCATGGGGTCCCAGGTCGCCGACCTCGCGGACGGGGTCGTCGGCAGCCTGGAGAGATCGAAGTCCCTCGACGCGTTTGCGCAGGCCCTCGGGGGGGTGTTCTCGAAGGTTGTGCAGCCCGGGAAGGTCAAGGACCTGCTGAGCGGCACGTGGATGGGCCATGCGGCGCATCCGATGCTGACCGACGTGACGATCGGATCCTGGACCAGTTCGTTGTTCCTGGACCTCCTCGGGGGTCGTGGATCCGCTGCGGCCGACGAGCTCGTTGGCGTCGGCCTTCTGGCAGCCATGCCGACGGCCGTCACCGGCTTGTCGGACCTCGCCGACCTCGGAACCGAGTCCGAACGTGCCCTGGGCGGAGCCCACGCGGCAGGGAACCTGACCGCCGTTGCCCTCTACGGCGCCTCGTACCTTGCCCGCCGGGCCGGCAGCCGGCGCATGGGCATCGCCCTCTCCCTGGCAGGCGCCGCGGTGATGACCGGGGCAGCCTTCCTCGGTGGCCACCTGACGCTTCGCAAGGGCATCGGCGTCGACCACACCGCGTTCGAGCAGCCGGTCGAGGACTGGACGCCGGTGCTGGCGGACGCGGAGCTCGTCCCGGGCGAACCGCGGCTCGTCCAGGCGGCCGGCAATGACGTCATGCTCTACCGCTCCGCCGGCGGCTCGATCCTGGCCCTGGCGAACCGGTGCAACCACGCCGGCGGCCCCCTGAACGAGGGAGCGTTCGAGGAGGGCCGCGTGACGTGCCCGTGGCACGCCAGCATGTTCAACCTGGCGGACGGATCCCTGGCGAGGGGGCCCGCGACCGCGCCGCAACCCTCCTACGAGGCACGGGTCGGGACAACCAGATCGAGGTGCGATCCCGATCCCGGGTCTGAAGCGGGGGATTCCCCCCGCCCTAACTTTGAGCCACAACGTGCAGAAATGAGCGGTTTGGCTCAAGGTTGGAGCTGAGCGCCGTCCCTGACCTCACTTCACCGAAAGTGCAAGGTGCATGCCCGCCTTGTAGTGGCCGGGAAGGTTGCAGACCAGAACGTACGCCCCCGGTGTCAGCGCCGCATGGAACACCTTGGAGCCGTTCGGGTCGATGTTGGCGCCACTGTCGAACACTTTGGTGATCTGGTCGCTGGACTCGTCCACCCGCCCGTCGGTGCCGGTCGGCAGCGCGTCCGGGGCTTGGCTGGCCCGGAAGACGAGGAATTCGTGGCCGGAGGGCCCGGCGTTGGAGACGGTGAAGTCGACCAGGCCGCCCTTGACGGTGGCCACCGGAGCCAGGATCGAAAAATCCTTCTCGATCACCCCGAGGTTCGGCACGGCGCTCGTCGCCGACACCGACCTGGCTCGGATGCTGATTCCGATGGCGACCAGCGAGGCGATGACGGCGATCACCGAGAGCACGACGGTTGCCGTTGCCGGGCCGGCCCGGCGGGCTTCCTGTGCCCCGGATGTAGTGCTGGGGGCGGGAGCTTCCTCTAGCATGCGTACGCACCTCCTTGTCGGTTGGCGCCTCAGCACGAGGCGGGCACGGAGCGGGTTTGATGCGGACCATCTGCCGCTCTTGACAGGTATGTACTACGGCGGCGCGGCGCTGATGGATTCCCCGACGAGCGACAATCCTCGGCGGCGTACGATGCCTCCACCGCGGTCGAGGGGCCCTCAGGGCAGCTCGGGTCCCCTGACGGCAAGCCTCGGACGGCCGCGCTCTCGGCGCCTGCCGAGCGATAAGCCCGGGATGGGTGCCCTACTGCAGGGGCCCGACGTGTTACTAGCACGGGTTTCGCGAACCTCCCCAACGAGTCCGCTGGCTCATGACTGATTTCCCTGATCCGCCGGCCCTGGCGAAGCTAGGCAGCAGCCGCACTGGCCAGGGAGCAGGTCATGCTTGCAGCGCCCTTTCATGCCCTCGACCCCACGGACGGCCTCGGGCCCTGGGAGGGTCTCTCAGTGGCTTCTCGGTGACCTCGCCTTGAGTCCTTGGGAATTGGTGGGTAGGATCGCCAAAAGCTTCGTGTCCTGAGGGTGAGGGTTGTGGAGAACGAGCGCCTGCGGGCTCAACGGAGGCTTCGAGGCTGGTCCCAGGAGGACGTGGTCCGAGGGCTGGTTGGCGTCGGCATCGAGATCGGCGAACGGCAGATCGCCGTCACCCGCCAGCTGATCAGTCGCTGGGAGCGGGGCGTCACCAGTCCGCGGGCTCCCTACCCGAAGCTCCTGTGCCTGCGCTCCGGCCCGACTGAT
Organism: Actinomycetota bacterium; assembly: GCA_035636055.1. Taxonomy (GTDB): domain Bacteria; phylum Actinomycetota; class CADDZG01; order JAHWKV01; family JAOPZY01; genus JAOPZY01. The sequence goes on along the minus strand of DASPZW010000393.1, from coordinate 1,234 downwards.
GCCTTGTCGGCGGCGAGGGCACCGATCTCCAAGCACGCCTGCGCCACGACGCCGGCAGCGCGTGGGCGCAGGGCTACCAGTCGGCCGCGACGAAGCCCGCCGTCGAGAGGATGATGGGCGTGGACGCATCGGCCGAGACCAGCAGGTCGCTACCCGCCAGATAGAGCACCCAGTGGCCGCCGGGATCGGCGTCGAGGCTGGTGTGGTCGCGGTCGGTGAGGCCGGACGAGATCTGGTGGAGCATCGTCGCGTTGAGATCGACGTCCGCCAGGATGGTGGTGCTCGGCTTCTTCGTGCCGGAGCAGCAGACGATGTTGGCGAAGAGGTTGCCGTCCGGGAGGAAGACCGCCTGACGGTAGTAGTAGGCGCCGCCCCGCTCGACGGGTACGCCCGTGCCGCTTGCCGGCTGGTAGTAGTGATCGGTGGTCGTGTCCATCACGTAGGCATTCCATTGCTTGTCGTCCGAGCCGCCGTCGATCGAGATGAGAAGGCGGCGGTTGTCGGGAGCCCAAGAGAGGTGGTTCACGGTCCGGGTCTGCTTTGCGCTCACCAGGGATGGGTGCAGCGGATAGATGGTCGGGTTCGCCCCGCCGAGCGGCTGGACGACGACGAAGTACTGGGTGGCGATGTTGGTCGTCGCGGGACAGCCGTTGCCCAACGGTTCCACGGCGTAGGCGAGCTTGCTGCCGTCGGGGCTGAGGGCGGGATGGCTGCCGGCCGCGACAAGGGTCGGTGAGCCCCCGCTGGTCGGGACGCTGAGGATCTGGTGCGAGCACCCGCTGGTGGTCTCGAAGTAGGCCCGGTCGCCGTCCGGTGTCACAGCGACCTGGTCACCGACGGCGCCCGACGCCAGGGTGGCGACGGCTTGTCCGGTGGACGGGTCCAGCGTCTCCACGTTCCCTCCGCTCGTCACGGCGATCAGCGTCTTGGGACGCGGCGGCAGGGGAGCGGCTGTCACGGTCGCTGCTGGTCCCAGGGGCGACGGGCTCGACGCTGCAGGGTTCGGCGAGAACGACAAGGTTTCCGTGGGCTTGGGCGCCTGGGAGATGGCACCGCTGGGTGGCCGGGTGGCCTGCGAGCACCCGGCCGCGGCGAGAGCCACCGCAAGGGCCCCCAGCAGTGCCAGCCCGAGCCGCGCCCCCTGCCCGGGCCGCCGAGCCGTGCGTCTGTCACCGGGTCTCACGCGCATGGCGCCAGCCTAAGTGGTCGGCCGCGGAAATACGTTGATGGATTC
>DASPZW010000392.1:0-5153 GCA_035636055.1 Actinomycetota bacterium | reverse complement strand
CGGACGCCGACGACCACCGCCTCGCCGACGCCCACCGCCACCGCCTCGCCCACGCCCACCGCCACCGCCTCGCCGCCGGCCGGCCCGTCGGGCTTCAACGAGGTCACCCAGACCGTCACCATCGGGAGCATGGTCCGCACCTACATCACCTTCAACCCCGTGCAACCGGCTTCGGCCCACATCCCCGCCCTGGTGGTGCTCCACGGACTCGCGGTGACGCCGGACCAGGAGGCCAACCGCGACGGTCTCCTCGGGCTCGCCGCGGCCGGCGCCGCGGTCGTGGTCTACCCGGCCGGCTACCTCGAGAGCTGGAACAGCGGATCGTGTTGCGGATCCGCCCAGACCGCCGGCATCGACGACGTGGACTTTGTCGCCACCCTCCTCCGGCAGGCGGCGGCGAACCCGCAGGTCGCGGGGACGTACCTGATCGGCTACAGCAGCGGCGGCAAGGCCGCCTACCGGGTGGCATGCACGGACCCCTCCCTGCTGACCGCCCTCATCGCCGTCGCGGCCGTGCCGGGCACCACCTGCCGGGCCGGCGCACCGGTCAGCCTGTTGCAGGTGGCCGCCACCGCCGACCCCCGGGTTTCCTACAGCTCGACCCAGGCCACCTTCACGCTCAACGGGTTCAAGGAGTCAACCGTGACAACCGAGGTCGCCACATGGCGAAGCCGGGACGGGTGCACGACCGCCCCGACCGCCGCCTCGGCCGGGAGCCTGACCACCCAGGTCTGGGGCTGCGCCGCCGGCACCCGGGTGGAACTGGCCACCTACGCTGGCGGCAGCCACGCCTGGCCGGCCGGCAGCACCGGCACGCCGTCCGGTGCCAAGGTCATCTGGCAGTTCGTCCTGAGCACCCCGAGCCCGAGGGCCAAACTAGGTGTGGAAAAAATGGGGTGCTGGGGGTACCAAAATTTCCACGCCTTTCCCCGTTAGCGGCCTCTGCGGGCCTCCGCCGCCGCGAGGATCCTGCCCATGAGCGCCACGAGCCGCACCGGATCCAGTAGCTCGATCTTGGTGACGGGGACGATGATCCAACCCTCGCTGAACAGGTAGAGGTTGCGGGCCGCGTCAGCTGCAAACGCCTTGAGCGTCGAGTGATGTTCGTAGCTGTGGGCTTCGAACCCCACGTCGACGCCTGGATATGCGATGTCCGGATACCTCCACGTCCCGTCGGAGAGCCGGACGGGGTACTCGAAATAGGGCTCTGGCAGCAGTCCAGCCTTGTAGCCGTCAAGGGCGATCTGTTCGAACTGGCGCTGCAAGCCGCTGTCCACGTGCCGTTTACGGCCCCGTCGCTCCTCAAGCATGTTGACCAGATCCGCCGCCCCTCTCCGGCCGTTAGCACCCAGTGCATCCAGGCGATTGATCAGCAGAGCGAGCGGAACGCGCCGTCGTGCGAGCACGTGGTCGACCAGCGCTGGCGCCATGCTGGGGACCTCGAGCGACACGTCGATCACCGTGCGGGCCAGCGAGGTGATGGGGATTCCGGTGCGGTGGGTGCGATCGACCTGCTCGAGGCAGCACGTCCTATGCACCTCGAAGCCCTTGAGGACAGCGCGGCGATCTCTCGGGATGGTGACCTCAAGCCTCGGCTCGATCTCCGGCAGCCGCCACAGCACGCCCGCAGCCCGATGCGAGGCAATGGCATCCGCCGAGAGGCACCCGGCCATGAGGGCCTGCTCCCAGGTCGCTGGCGCTCCCGCGCGGCGGAAGACCCCGGCGTACACCCGCAGCCAGCCGTCGCTCCTGACGAGCCCCTTCCATTCTGCGGGGGACATGCCCTCTCTGAGGGCCTGTCCTCTTGAGATAAGGCCATGTTGTGATGCGGAGAGATCATATAAATCATTGTTCATGACCTCATTATGGCGACGAGGGGTGACAAAAGGTGGCGTGTTTTGACGGTGTGGAAAAAAGGGCTGCCGGGCGTACCGAAATTTCCAGGCCTTGCCTGCCTTTTACGGCAGGATCGAGACCGGCTTGGTCGTGATCGCCAGGGTCGCTGCCATCGACGGGCCTCCCTTGTCCTCGCCCGTGTCGGAGGTCGGGTTGACGGCCGCCCCCATGACCATCGTTCCGACGGTGCCGAAGTCGTCGAGGATGCCGTGCCGGTGGCCCCAGCAGCCCGGCCCCCCTGCCTTGGGGCAGTCGAGGTTCCCGCTGCCGATGCCGTCGTCGTACATCCAGCCGTAGACAGCGTCCAGCCCGTTGCTCGATCCGCCCGCCCACTCCGTGTCGATCACGTCGTAGTCGGCCCCGGGGTCGAGCGGGTCGTTCGCCATGTCTGCCCCCATCTGGGCGTTGGCGTTCAGCGCCGCGGTGAGGCCCTTGAAGGGCGGCAGCCCACGGTCCACCCGCTCGAGGTTGATGGCGACGAATATCTGCCGAGGGACTCCCATCTGGGCGAAGCCCGGGGGGAGGACCATCGCCTTGACCCCCTCGGCGGCGCGGGCATTGTCGATGGCCTCCAGCACCGGCTGCATGCACGTTCCCGAGCTGTCGAGTCCGGATGGGGCGCACGCCTGCGTGAAGTCGGGGCTGGCGGGGACGGTCTGCGGCGGGTCGGCGATGTGGGTGGCGGAGGCGTTGGCGGGTAGCCCGCTCCGGGGTCGCATGGTGCCGGCCGCAGTCGCTGCCGTCGCCTGGGACCAGGTGTAGGAGAAAGAACCGGCCGAAGGCGTCGCCGCAAGGATGGCGGCCAGCGACGTGCCCCCCTTGTCAGAACCGGAGTCGCCGGTCGCATCGAACGCGGCCCCCATCACGAGAGTGGCGCCGGACCCGAAGTCGTCGAGGATGCTGTGGCGGTCGGCCCAGGCCGAACCGGACGCGGAGCCCCCGCCCGGACCCGGCGCCGTCTCGTACATCCACTGGTAGACGGCGTCCAGGGAGTTGGCGACGGCCCCGATCCACTCGGTGTCGGCGTTGGTGTAGCCCGCCCCCGGGTCCGGAGGAAGCTTCCCCGCCGACGCCCCCCTGGCGGCGATGGCCCCGAGGGCGTCGCTGAGGCCGGCGATCGGCGGCAGGTGCCGGTCAACCCGCTCCCGGTTGAGCGCCACGAACAGCTGCTGGGCGACGCTCAGCTTGTCGAAGTCCGACGGGAGGCTCATCGGGCCCACATGCTCCTTGTCCCTGGCGCCGTCGATGGCCTGGAGGACGACCTGGAGGCACTCCAGGGAAGGGTCGGGCCCGGACGGCGAGCAGGACTGGGTGTAGTCCGGCGACGGGTTCACCGAGCGGGGCGGATCCGCGATGCGCGTGGCCGAGTAGGTCGGGTGCGAGCAGGCTCCGGCAATGAAAGCGACAGCCAGCCCTGCGCTGAGCATTCCCCGGGTCGGCCGCACCTCCCCAGCGTAGACGCCCCGTCCGAGGCCCCCCCTCTAGGTCCCCGTCTAGGACCTGGTGAAGTTCAGCAGGAATTCCAGGGCGCCGTTGTCGGCCGTGGTCACGACGCCCGCGAAGCTGGGGTTGGCGATGTTGTAGTCGGCGAACAGCACCGGGATCGACCCGCTGGCAGCGACGGTGGACCCGGTCTTCTTGATGCTGACCGAGAACGTGACCGACTTGGTGGTCCCGTGCAGGGTCAGGTCCCCCGTGGCCTGCTTGGTGACCGCAACTCCGTTGGCCGGGACGGAGCCGAGGGCGATCGGCTGGGTGAGGACGAACTTGGCGGTCGGGTAGGTCGACGTGTCCATGATCCGCCCTTGGAACTGGTGGTCCCGCTGCGACTTGTCGCTCGACACCGTCGTGAGGTCGGCCGTGAAGGTGCCGGCCGAGACCGTGTCCCCCGACACCGAGAGCGACCCGGTCAGCGAGCTTGTCCGGCCGACGGCGGTGTTGGACTGCCCGAACAGGGTCTCCTGCACCCGGTAGCCGGCCGTCGAACCGGTGGCGACCTTCCACGTGCCGTCGAGGGAGCTTGAGGACGACCCGGAGGATGCCGCCGCCCCCGACGCGCTGGCGGACGGGGATGTGGCAGCCGCCGACGGCGAGCCGGACGTAGAGGTATTGACGCTCAGAGGCGCCGGCGCCGCTCCTTCGATGTAGTGGATGTAGACGTACGGTCCCCCGACGGCGCCGGCCAGGACCAGGACGAACGCGGCGATGGCCACCATCGCCCACATGGGCATCCGTCGGTTCATCACCTGCTCCTTTCGTACGGAATGGACTTGCGGGTCCCCCTGGGGAGCGAGAGGTCGGTGGGGTAGAGAGAGGTCGGGGTCCCCCTGGGGTAGCGAGAGGTCGGGGTCCCCCTGGGGTAGCGAATGGTGTCACGGAGCACAGATTGGCGACCGAAGCTCAGAGAAACCTCAGACCAACCTGTGAATCCCGCCGGAATTCGCAAGAACGCCCGAAGGGGTTGCGGCGGCGAACTCCTACGGCTCGTCGGGGCGGGCCGCCAGGGGGATGGCGACCCGGAACGTCGTCCCCTTGCCGATGGCGGTCGTCACGGTCGCCTGGCCCCCGTGGGCCTCGGCGATGGACGCGACGATCGCCAGGCCCAGGCCGGCCCCGCCCATCGCCCGGGAGCGTGCCTTGTCCACCCGGTAGAAGCGGTCGAAGATCTTGGCTGCCTGGTCGGCGGTCATGCCCGGACCCCCGTCGGCGACCTCGAGCAGGCCGGCGCCATCCTGGCGGGCGGCCCGGACCGTGACCGGCGTGCCGGGAGGCGTGTGCCGGCGGACATTGGAGACGAGGTTGGCGGCCACCTGGCGCAGGCGGGCCTCATCGCCGAGCACGATGACCGGCAGGCCGGCGTCGAGGGTCACGGTGCGGGACGGGTCGACGGCGCGCAGGTCCGCCGCCGTATCGGCGGCGATGCCGCGCAGGTCCACGGGGTCGTGCCCGAGCGGCCGCCCGGCGTCGAAGCTCGCCAGGGTCAGCAACTCGTCGACGAGGACGCCCATGCGGGTGGCCTCGCGCTCGATGCGCTCGAGCGCCTTGGCGAGGTCCTCGGGGCGGCTCTGCAGTCCCCGGTGGAACAGCTCGGCATACCCGCGGATGGACGTGAGTGGTGTGGAGAGCTCGTGGGAGGCGTCGGCGACGAACGTCCTGAGGCGCGCCTCCGTGGCGTCGCGCCGGGTGAAGGCGTCCTGGATCTGGGTGAGCATCGTGTTGAGTGCCTGGGCGACCCGGCCCGTCTCGCTGCGGCTGCG
>DASPZW010000391.1:0-2875 GCA_035636055.1 Actinomycetota bacterium | reverse complement strand
GCCCTCCTGGTCGATCATGCCCTTCTGGTAGGCGGCCATGAGGTCGGGGACGCAGACCATCGTGACGGGATCGATGGCCTCGAGACCGCCGAATCCCGTCCGGTCGGAGGGGTCACCGACGTAGTCGTCCGGGACCAGCCGGGCCGGTGCCGGCGGAGCCCCGCCCCCTGCCAGGTTGACCGTGGCCTTGGCTGGCTTGTCGAGCGGCGCGCCCGCCATCTCCTCCAGGCGGATCAGCTTCGATGCTGCGTTCACCATCTGGACGACGTTCTGGCGGCCCTTCTTGGTGCTGGCCTTGTCGTACTCCTCCACGGGCTGGCCGTCTCGGCGGACGACGAGCTTGAACTGGTCCTCGCTGGCCCCCTCCCCGGGGTCGGTGACCTCGACCGAGATGCTGTTGCCCACAGCCCCGGGCTCCAACGCCTTGATGAGGTAGGCGCCGAGCCGGGCATCCGCGCCGCTGCTGATCTCGCCGCGGGCCGGCGACGACCCGTTGCCGTCGCCGCCGACACGCACGACGTAGCAGGCGCCACCGCCGTTCATGAAGTAGCCGTAGACGGCGTGGGCCAGGTACGCGCCGTCGGTGAACTCCCCGAAGGTCTGGGTGAACTGGCCCCAGTTGGTGACGAGGGTCGCCTCATTGAGCGGCCCCTTGGCGGCGAGCCCGACGAAGGCGGCGACGGCGGTGCCCACCCCTTCGATCGGCCGGGACCCGGCCTCCACCTCCTCGACATAGACGCCGGGTGAAAGATACGTGGGCATGCAGGCCTCCTACGCTGGGCTGACAACGATGCTGACAATGAATCCAGGGCCGAGCTTCCCGCTTTCGGCCTGCGGGGACAACGTCCAAGCGGCCCGACCTCAGGGAAAGTCTGGTTGCCCCGCCGGGTGCCCCAAGGGGCACCCACCGCAGGGCGCGCCTCAACGACCAAAGCCCAAAACGCTCGATAACCGAACGTTTTGGGCTTTCGTTGCGTGGAAATGCCCTGCTTCGTCCCTGACCTGGGACTCTAGGACTGGAGCTCTTCCTCGGGGGCTTCCTCCCGCTGGATCGCGAGGGTCTGAAGCTCTTCCTCGGGGGCCTCCTCGCGCTGCAACGCCAAGGTCTGCACCTCTTCGTCGGGGGCCTCCTCGCGCTGGAGCGATGATCCCGCCGGCGCGCCCGCGGCGGTGGCGCTCGCCGGGCCGCTCCCCGACATCACCCGGTCGGCGGTCGCCTCGGCCTCCCGCTCGAAGCGGTCCGAGGGATCGCTGATCTTGATGCCTCCGCCCGCCTCGGTGCCCTCCACCGGGCCCGACCGCTGCTGCACGACGTGCGTGAGTTCGTGGGCGAGCATCCGCTGCCCCTCGGAGGTTCCCGGCGAGTAGTTATCGCCCTGGAACACGATGTTGGAGCCGACGGTGTAGGCGTGCGCCTGCACGGCCTTCGCCGAGTCACTGGCACGGCCGTCGGTGTGGACGCGCACGTCGCTGAAGTCGTGGCCGAAGCTGGCCTCCATGCTGCTCCGGACACCCTCGTCCAGCGCGTTGCCGCCGCCGGACTCCACGACGTCGAGCACAGGGGAACGCTCGGACTCCTCGCCGAGCATCCCCGCCACACTGGCGTTGCCAGCCGTCCGCTGCAGGTGAAGGATGCCGGAATGCTGCAGGGACTCGTGGTGGCCCGATGCCAACGCTCGCCCCACGACCGTGGCAGCTCCGTCATCCCTGCGGGCGGGGCGCTCGGGCTTGCGCCCCGATGCTGCAACATCGTTCTCGAATGTCTGCATGCATGACCCCCTGACGCGAGTTGTGGCCACCTACCACGCACAGATCAGGTGCGTGCTTCGATCACCCTCCCCCACTCCGGGCCGCCGAGCAAGTGCCACCAGTGTTGCCTTTGGGGAAACCTCCGGTGCCCAATGGTGCAACCCCGCCACCCACGGACCAGGCCTATGAGGGGACGACGTCGGACCCCGGTCCTTCGAGGCCGGGCACGGACGACGTCTGCGGCCCCGTCGGACCTTCGTCGCTGCTCTCGTTGTTGTGCCCGGTGCACGGATCGCCCTTCATCTTGCCCACCCGGTCGGCCGGGACCTCTCCCGTGACTGCCGCCTCGGCCCGGCGTTCGTGGCCCGCCTCCCCCGGTTCCTTGGCGGTCAAGAACCCCTCGAAGAAGGTGCGCATGTGGCTGTCGCTGCCGGCGAATCCCTGGATGATGCCCTCGGCGTGCTCTGCCCGCCGCTTGGCCAGGGCGAGATTGAAGGCCGCCCCGCCTGTCTTGCTCGCACGGCCCGTGACCTTCACGGTCGCATCCCCCCGCTGGGCGGCGTTGCGGATCTCAGGGTCCAGACCGAAGAACCAGTCGCGGACCTGTTTCTGCCCCTCGACCTCGCTCACGAATTCGGCCTTGCCGATCTTGAACGGGAAGAACTCGCCGGGAGGGCACTGGATCGGCTGGGGACTCGGCGGAGCGCCGTACGTGATGTTGACCGTGAACGTATGGCCCGCCTTCCCCCCGTCGGTACCGTCCGCCACGATCTCCGGGGTCTGGGTGATCACCGCACCGTTGGAGACGCCGTCGTGCGAGAAGATGATGGGCTCCTTCTCTGTGGCGCCCTTGCCTTGGACGATCGGCACCGGTCCAGGACCCACGGCCTGTCCCAGGCCGTTGCCCAGGAGGAAGACTGTGGTTTTCATCGTCGATGTTGCGGTGCCGGTGCCGCCCGTGCCCGGGGGCGGCGGCCCTCCTCCTTTGCACTTCTTGCGCTCCGCCTCGAGCTGCTTGAGCACGGCGCGCAGCGAGTCGGAGACCACCTTGAACGCCTTCTCCTTGACATCGCCCACCGCGTTGATGACCGGGAGGCAGATGATGGGGATCTGGCAGTTGTCCCTG
>DASPZW010000390.1:0-2296 GCA_035636055.1 Actinomycetota bacterium | reverse complement strand
CGCACGCCTGACCAGCTCGTCCCTGAACGGTTCCACGATGACGGCCAGCCGGCGGGTGGTCTGCCGCGTCGCCCATGCCCCGAACACCATGGCCGCCGCAAGGGCCGCGAGCCAGGCCAGTCCCGTCGCGGGGCGAAGTGCAAGAAAGCCGTGATCGGTGGCGCGGGCCACGAGCCGTCCCGAGAGGTAGGCGGGAAGGCCCTCCGCCACCACCCACGCGCTGAGGGAGAGTAGCTCCCGGCGGCGGCCTCGCAGGTAGGCCAGCAGGAACCTGCGGACCGCGGCTCGCTGCGATGCCTTGCTCATGCGCCGCTCCTGATCGGTAGCGCCTTCACCTCGGAGCGCCCCAGGGTCTGGTGCTGATCGGGGCCGAACAGGGACCGGTACTCCGGGTTCCGCCACAGGTCGTGGTGCGTACCCATCCCGCGCACGCGGCCGCGCTCCAGCCAGATGACGCTGTCGGCTCGGGCGGCCGTCGACGCCCGGTGAGCGACGATGAGGCGGGTCCGGTCCGCAAACTCTTCTGTCAGGGCTCGGGTGACGCTCTGCTCCGTCGCCACGTCGAGGCTTGCCGCCACGTCGTCGAGCACCACCACCCGGCCGGCATGGGCAAAGGCCCGTGCAAGGCCCACCCGCTGCGCCTCCCCCCCGGACATCGGTGCGTCGGCCAGCTTGGTGTCGTAGCCGCCCGGCAAGCGCCGGATGAAGAAGTCCGCCTGCGCCGCCATCGCTGCCCGGACCACCGTTTCGTGCGACGGTTGGTCCTCCCCGAACGCGATCACGTCGCCAAGGGTCTCCCCGATGAGTGCCGGTCGTTCGAACCCGTACGCGATGGCACGGCGGAGTTCCGGCTTGGGCAACACAGAGAGGGCCACGCCGTCGAGCAGCACCTCGCCGTGGTCGGGATCGAGCAGCCGGGCGGCGAGTGCTGCCAGCGTCGACTTCCCGGACCCGGACGGTCCCACCAGGGCCACGAGCGAACCTGCCGGGATGCACAAGTCCAAGCCATCGATGACGGTCCGCCCCCCAGTGGCAACGCTTACGTCATGAAAGTCGATCTGCCCGGGCCCCGGGGGCAGCTCCTCCGAGCCGTAGCGAACCATCGCCGTGTCCAGGACGTCCAACGCCCGCCGTGCGGCACCCCGCGCCCGGGTCACCTGGCTGACGACCGAGACGCCGGAGATCACGCCAGAGGCAAGCGCGACGTACTGCACCGCCGCGAACATCTCGCCCACGGTGATGCGCCCGTGGGTCAACTGCACACCGGCCACCGCCAGCACGGCGATCTGCAGCAACGGCAGCAGGAGGGCCTCCTGAGCCATGATCCTCGTCTGTTCCCGCCAGGTCCCCACGCCGAGCTCGTGGAGCTCGGGCAACGGGGCGAGGACTCGGCGCACCTCCTGATCGACGGTCCCAGCGGCTGCGATCGTCCGGGCGCCGCTCAACGCATCGACGAGGCGACCCGCGATTGAGCCCTGCACGTCGAGATACCGCTGGGCGATGCCCGATGCCCTTCCGGCGAAGGAGTGGAGGGCCCAGAGCAGCAGCGGGATGCCGGCGAGAAAGGTGAGGCAGAGCCTGAGATCGATGAGGGCCAGTGCAACCAGGGCACCTACCGCCGTGAGCAGCCCTGCGCAGAACTGCACCACGTCGGGCGCCACCTTGCCGGCATCGTCCGCGTTGGCGGACAGGCGGCTGGCCAGCTCCCCGGCGGACAAGCGCTGACTCTGGCGAGTGCCCAGGCCGAGGATCTGACGGAGGACGCCGACCCGCAGCCACGCCGTCGATTTGGCGACGGCGGCTCCGTCGGCCACCTCATTCAGCGCCGCCCCCAGGGCGAGCATCGCCAGGAGCGCGGCCGCCCAGACGAGCCACGTCCGCGGTGCGTGGCCCACCACGGCATCGAGTGCCCGCCCCAGGACGGCGGGCAGGACAAGTTGGATGCCGGCCAGGACCAGGGTCGTGAGACTCATGAGGAGCAGCCAGCCGCCACCCTGGCGGGCAGCCCGGGCGAGGAGCCGATCCTCGGATCGCCATGACCCAGACCGGGCTGCTCTCTCCGACTCGGAAGCGGGTTGCGGCGGCTCTGAAGATTGGGTCATGGCTTCCTCGCGCAACCCGGGTGTGTGTGTGGGATCGTAGGAAGATCGTGCGGGGCAGCCGCAGGGTCGTCATCCGTCGCTGCTGCCCCGCACGTCTTGTTCATCCGGAGATACTGCTACTCGCAGAGCAGCAGGCTGAGGCTGCTTTCGCCGTTGCACCCCGTGACGCTGAGCCGGCTGCCACCGCCGCCTCC
>DASPZW010000389.1:0-7451 GCA_035636055.1 Actinomycetota bacterium | reverse complement strand
CCTGCGGGTGCTCGCCGATTTCATGCGGGCACGGGTGGAGGTGCGGGCCGAGGTGCGGGCGCTGTCGGCGGAGGCACGGCTCTCCGGGAAGATCCTCACGGGTCTCCCCCTCCTGGTCGGCGGGTTTCTCCTGCTGTTCCGGCGTAACTACGTGGCGCCGCTGTACCAGACGGGGATGGGCAAGATGATGCTCGTCGCCGCCGCCGTCGGGATGCTCATCGGAACGCTGTGGATGCAGCGGATCGTCAAGAAGGTGGAGGTGTAGCCGTGAGCATGATGCTGTGGATGGGGCCCGCGATCGTCGGGACCGGGCTTGGTGCGGTGGCGGTGGGCGTCGTGGGTCGCACGAGCGTCCGGCGATCCAGCTCGATGGCGCTGCGAACGATCGTCGGTAACGAGGTCGACACCCGGGAGGCCGAGCTCTCCGCTCCGTTGTCGGAACGCCTGCTCGGTCCTGCCGGACAGGCGCTCACCAAGGTCGCCCGAGCGGTCACACCCTCGACGATGGTCGCACGGCTGCGCCAGAACACCTCCCTCGCCGGGCTCGGCGGACTGGGGGTCGAAGGCGCCCTCGCGCTGAAGGCTGCCGGCGCGGCGGTGGTGGCGATCGTCCTGCCCGCCGTGATGGCGCTGCTGGGCGTGGGGTTCGGCAACGTGATCCTGCTGGGGCTCATCGGGGCCGCCATCGGGTTCATGCTGCCCGACGTCTTCATCGCCTCCAAAGGCAAGTCACGCCAGGACGAGATCCGCAAGGCCCTGCCCGAGACCCTCGACCTGCTGGCGATCGCCGTCGGCGCCGGCATGGGGCTGGAGGCAGCCATCGAGCTGGTCATCCAGCGCCTGCCCGGGGCGCTCGGCGAGGAGTTCCACCGGATCCTCCAGGAGCTCTCCCTCGGCGTGTCCCGCCGGGAGGCGTTCGGCAGCCTGCGGACACGGACCGAGGTCGACGAGCTCTCGACGTTCGCCCTCATCCTCACGCAGGCCGACGCCCTCGGCACACCGCTGTCGGTGGTCCTCAAGAGCCAGGCGCAAGAGATGCGGATGCTGCGCCGCCAGCGTGCGAGGGAGCAGGGGGCCAAGACCCCGGTCGCGCTGCTGTTCCCGCTGCTGCTCGGCATCTTCCCGGCACTGATGCTCGTGGTCATGGGCCCGGCGATCATCTCGATCATCAAGGCCTTCAGTGGGGGCCACGGCCTCTAGCCCGCGCAGCACATCCACGTATCCCCCTGGTTATCCCTCTGAGCTGAGAAAGGAAGGTGTCCGGCATGGCAGCGCTGATGCACTGGCTTCAGGACAGGATGGCAACACTTCGTGCGAGTGCGGAGAAGGGGGCGGCGGCTGTCGAATACGGCCTGCTGGTGGCGCTGATCGCGGTGGCCATCATCGGCGCGGTCATCGCCCTGGGCGGCAAGGTCACCTGCACGTTCTCGAACACGGCCGGGGCCTATCCGAACAACGCAGGCAACACGTCGCCAACGGTGACCGGCTGCTAGACGATGTGCCGCACGTGCGCGCGCCGCTGGCGATAGCGCACGTGCGGCCGGGCCGGGAGCGGCCGGCGGGACAGGCCCTGGGAACCGTCCCGCTGGCCGCTTTGGCTCTTTGGCCCGCTTGCGCTCGGGGGAACGCTCTGGGGGGCCTCGGGGACCTAACCCTTGAAGCAGGGATGTATGCTCGGGCGATGGACGACTCGCTCGCCATCGTCGTCACGGGCCTGAAGAAGTCTTACGGCGACGTTGCGGCGGTGCGGGGCATCGACCTCCACGTTGCGAGGGGTGAGGTCTTCGCCCTCCTCGGCCCCAACGGCGCCGGCAAGACGACCAGCGTCGAGATCCTCGAGGGCCACCGGAAGGCCGACGCCGGCGAGATCCGTGTCCTGGGCCACGATCCCGCCCGCCGGGAGCGGGCGCTGCTCGAGCGCATCGGCATCGTGCTGCAGGAGACCGGCGTCGAACCGTTCCTGACGGTCGAGGAGGCCATCGAGCTCTACCGGGGCTACTACCCGCACCCTCGGCCCGGCGAGGAGATCCTCCACCTCGTGGGCCTGGAGGAGAAGCGCCGCTCCCGCATCAACAAGCTCTCGGGCGGCCAGAAGCGCCGCCTGGACGTCGGGATCGGCCTGGCCGGGGACCCGGACCTCCTCTTCCTCGACGAGCCGACCACCGGCTTCGATCCCTCCGCCCGGCGCAACGCCTGGCAGGTGGTGCGCAACCTCGCCACCCTGGGCAAGACCATCGTGCTGACCACCCACTACATGGACGAGGCGCAGAACCTCGCGGACCGGGTGGCGATCGTCGTGGGGGGCCGGATCGTGGCCGAGGGGCCGCCGGGAACCCTCGGGGGCGCCGACCTGGAGCAGACACGGATCACGTTCGAGCTCCCGGCGGGGGCGCCGCCGGTGCCTGACTCGTTCGGCGCCGTGCTCGACGGCGACGTCTGGCGCATCACCTCCAAGGACGCCCTGCGGGTGCTGCACGACCTGACCGGCTGGGCCATCGCCTCCGACGTCGAACTGGTGAACCTCACCGTGTCGAAGCCCTCCCTTGAGGAGATCTATCTCTCCCTCACGGGTGGGGTGGCGGGGACGGAATGAGCACCGTCGGGATGACGCTGCGCCAGGTGCGCTACGAGAACAAGTCGTTCTGGCGCAACCCTGCGGCCGCCTACTTCACGTTCGCCTTCCCCATCGTGTTCCTCGTCATCTTCAACCTGCTCTTCGGCAACGCCAAACTCACCCTGCCCGGGGGCCACACCATCAAGCAGTCGACCTTCTACGTTGCGGCCATCGTCGCCTTCTCGGTCATCACCGCGTCGTTCACCAACCTGGCGATGAACGTGGTCTTCTCCCGGGAGCAGGGCGTCCTCAAGCGCAAACGGGGCACCCCGATGCCCCCCGTCGCCTACCTGGCCGGCAAGATCATGCACTCGGGCGTGATCGCCGTCCTGCTCGTGGCGATCATCACGGTGTTCGGGAAAGTCTTCTACGGCGTCAGCCTGGCCGGAAACCGCCTGCCGGCGTTTCTGATCACGCTGCTCGTCGGGGCGCTCTCGTTCTCCGCAATGGGCCTGGCGATCACGACCGTCGTGCCGAACGCCGATGCCGCGCCGGCGGTGATCAACGCCACCATCCTGCCGCTGCTGTTCATCTCGGACATCTTCATCCCGCTCACCAACGCTCCGAAGTGGTTGGGCACGGTGGGCAACATCTTCCCGGTCCGGCACTTCGCCGAAGCGATGCACGAGGTCTTCAACCCCTTCGCACCGGGATCGGGCTTCCGGGGCAGCGACCTGCTCGTCATGGCGATCTGGGGCGCCGCCTCGCTGCTGGTGGCCGTGCGGTTCTTCCGCTGGGAGCCGCGCCGTTAGGCCCGGGGCAGGGTCGGCCACGAAGCCTGGGCCATCTCATGCCTCGTGGGTGGCCGCCCGGGCATATGGACTGACACGAGAATTCCCGGGGGCGGGCGGCCATGGGGAGGTCGACCACTCTTCGTGGTCACTGCGGATTCCCATTTCCCCATAACACCCGTTTTGAATGCCTTGCAGAAGCCACGGACTCCAACTGTGGCTGTTTGACCGCGCCTGGCGCGGCGAGACAGCCAAAGATCCGCCGGGACCCGCTCACCAGGTACGAGGGCGACCACAGAACGTGGTGATGCCGGAGCGGCGCCCTCGCCGGTCCCCGGGATCAGGTGCGGCGGCGGGAGCGGCTTACAGCGATCAGGCCCCCTGCGACGCAGGCTCCGCCGATGACCGCCCAGACGCCCTGACCGTCCATGAACGAGCCCGTCGGGATGACGCCGAGGCCCTGGACCAGCCACACCACGCCGATGAGGACGAGGGTGACGCCGATGACCCGTAAAAGGAGCACGGCCCCACCTTAGCGGGGCCCGGTCCTGCCGGGGTCCGGGACCTTGCGGAACTGGAAGTAGATCAGGATGTCGTAGACGATCTTCAGGCCCCCGGCGGCGAAGAATGGGCTCCCGAGGCCCACGTGGCTCATGAGCGCACCGCCGACGGAGGGGGCGACGGGCCGGGTGAGGTAGCGGGCGGTGTTGGTGTAGGCGGCGGCGGCCACCCGTTCCTCGGGGTCGACCATCGCCACCACGTAGGCCTGGCGGGCGGGGACGTCCATCTGCGAGATGGCGAAGCGGCCCATGACGATGGCCACGGCCACCGGAAGGCTCCGCGCCAGGGGGACGGCCATCAGCAGCAGGTTGGACGGCAGGTGGCTGAAGACCATCGTGTTGAGCAGCCCGATCCTGGCGGCGATGGGGCTGGCCAGCATCGAGGATCCTGCCTGCAGCAGCCCGGTGACGAAGAAGACCTCCGCCAGGACGCCGGTGGAGGCCCCCAGGGCCCTGCCGAACCAGAACACGAGGAACGTCTGCGTGATGAAGCCCCCGCCGAACGAATCGATGGCGAACAGCAGGGCCAGCTTCCGCACAGTGGACCGGGAACGCACGAGCGGCGCCCGCGTGCCGGGCATCGTCCCGGGCATGGGGCCGACCTCGACGGCGGGGGACAGCCGGCCAGCGAGCAGCCGGCAGACGATCCCGATCAGCGGGAACAGCAGCAACCACCACTGGTTGGACGGCACGCCCGGGATCGCCCGGCGGAGCAGGGCGGGGAAGCCGGCGGCGAGCGAGCCCGCCGAACCCGCGGCGAACGCCACGGCGTTGTAGCGGCCGAAGGCCCGGACCCGCCGGCTCGCCCGGACGCTGCCGATCATCGCCTGCTCCAGCGAGGTGATCGGCCCGGATTCGTTGGGGTCGGGCGACAGGGTGCCGCTGAGCGCAGCGAGCAGCAACGCCGGGAACCAGCGGGTGATGGCGAACACCGAACCCGCGACGCCCATGAGCACCAGCAGCGAGCCGTAGAGCCGGCGGCGGCCCACCCGCTCCCCCCACCGGCCGACGGCCACCGACGTGACGGCCATCCCGGCGAGCATGGCGGTGAGCACGGCCCCCACCTGGACGTCGGAGAGCTTGGCGGCGGCCAGCACGACGCCGAGCAAGACGCTGGCGAAGCCGTAGCCGAAGGCGCGGAGGGCCTGGATGACGAGGATGAGCCGGATGTCTCGGGGCAGCTCCGGTGCCTGTGCCTCCTCAAGGTCCGCCATCGGTCGAGACTATCGGGTGAGAATGAGACGGTGGACGCACGACTCGGCCGCCGGGATCTCGATGCCCTGCGGTGGGTCGGCGAGCAGTACGCCTGCAGGCTCGACCACCTCCAGACGCTGCTCGGTCGGCTGGACGGGCGGGGGCCGCTGTCCGCCTCGGCGGCACGGTCGGTGGTGAGCCGGTGGGAGGGCCTCGGGTTGGCGGGCCGGGGCAGCTTCATCACAGGCGAGCCACCGTGGGTGTGGCTGACCCGCCTCGGCCTCCGGCACGCCGGCCTCCCCTTCCGCATGTGGGAGCCGAAGCCGTGGACCCTGCCCCACACCGCCGCGGTCAACCGGGTCCGGCTGCTCGTCGAGGCGCGCCGGCCGGGGGCTCGATGGCGTCCCGAACGCGAGCTGCGGGCTGCGGGGGACGGGGAGAGCGCCGGCGGGCCGGTCCCCGACGGCGAGATCCACGACGCCGGCGGCAACGTCATCGGCGTGGAGGTGGAGCTCTCCCCCAAGTCGACCGCGCGGAGGAGGCGGGTGATGCAGGCGCTGGTGGCCCGGTACGACTCGGTCTGGTACTTCGCTGCGGCCGACTGCTGGGTGGCCCTCCACGACGCCGCGTGCCATGTCCCTCCGGAGCTCGCCGACCTCGTCCGGATCTACGCCCTGGAGGACGTGTAGTGCCCGAGCGCATCGGGGCTGACGGCATCCTGGGGACGATGGTCTCCGGCGACCTGACCGCATGGGGACGCCCGGAGGCGGGGCAACTCTGGCTTGCCTATCCCGAGGCAGACCTGTCCCGGCACGGCGTGGTCGTGGGCGCGGCGGGGTCTGGGAAGACCGAGACGCTGCTCCGGATCTCCTATCTCGCCGCCAAGGTCTACGGCTGGCAGGTGGTGTTCCTCGACGCCAAGGGGGACCCGGCCACCCGGGACCGGTACCTGGCGGCGATGCTGCACGCCGGTGTGGCTCCCGCATCCATCCGGACCTTTCCGGCGCAGCCGTACGACGCCTGGCGCGGCGATGCCCGGGCGCTGGTGAACCGCCTCATGGAGGTCTCCGACTTCACCGAGCCGTACTACCGGGAGATGGCGCTGCGGGTGCTCCACCTGGCGACCTCGGCGCCGACCGGCCCACCGACGTCCTCTGCGGACCTGCTCGGCAGGTTGCGCAAGCCGGCCCTGCGTATGGCGTACCGGCAGCGGCCGGAGGCTACCGAGATCGAGGACCTCGCCGATCGTGACGTCGCCGGGGTCGCCAACCGGTACCGGGCGTTCTTCGGGGCGCTCGGTGGCTCGCTGGACGGAGCGTGGGCCTTCGAGCAGGCCGATGCCTGCTACCTGCTCCTCGAGGGCCTGGCGCTCAAGGCGGAGGCGGCCCGCCTCGGCCGCTTCTTCCTGGAGGACTTCGCCCACTACGCCGGCGTCCGCAAGGCCGCCGGGCGCCCGGTGCTGCTGGTGGTCGACGAGTTCTCGGCCCTCGAGTCCACCGCAGACGCGGCTCACCTGTTCGAGCGACTCCGCTCCTTCGGCGCCGCCGTGATCGTGTCGGCGCAGGGCTATGCCGGACTCGGCGTGGCGGCGGACCGCATCCTCGACGCCGCCCAGACGCTCGTGGTGCACCGCTCGGCGGACCCCGAGCGCCTCATCGCCCGAGCGGGCACGGTGCCGCGCCTGGACCACACCCGCTACCTCGGCCCCCAACAAAGAGGGCGGGACCGGGCCGGGGACCGCCCCGAGCGGGAGGGGTCCGTGACCCGGCGCGAGGGCTGGCGGGTCCGGCCCAACGACGTGCGCCAGCTTCCGGCGGGGGAGGCGGTCGTCATCTCCGGCGGGAGGGCGGGCCGGGTGCGGGTGGAACGCCTCGTGCCGCCCGACGATGCGCTCGCCGCCGCGCGGGAGATCGCTTCGCGAGGGCCGGACGCCCGCGCCAAGCGGGAGCGGCCGGTCTTCCACCCGTCCCCACCGCCGCAGGTACCCGGCCTTTGACCCGGAGGTGGGCAGCAAGACTGGGCTCCTCGGAGGTGAGGGGTGGCGAGGACTGTCCACACATGATGTGGAATTTCCGTGCCACCCCGTCAGTTGCGGCGCGGCCCGGGGCGCCGTTGCCTGCCGGAGCGATCCGGAGGCCAACCACTGACCGTCGAGGGCTTCGGCACCGATGACGCCCGCCGGTCTTGCCCTCGTCGCAGCCTCCATCCTCCTCGACCTGCCATCGGCGCTTGGGCGGCTGCTGGTTGCCGCGGTCATCGCCGGCCTCGTGAGCAGGCTCGGCACCCCTGCGGACATCGTGGTCTCGCTCGTCGCCTTCGGCCCCTCGGTGCGCAGCATCGCCGCCCTGGCCT
>DASPZW010000388.1:0-3695 GCA_035636055.1 Actinomycetota bacterium | reverse complement strand
CGGCGGCGGCGGCGTCGATGGGGGCCGGGGTGGCCCCCACCTGGGGGGCCGTCTGGACGGTCTTCTCCGCCTGGGCCACCACGGCGGCGCGGATGTCGGGGTGCGTCCACAGGGTCTTGGCGATGTTCAGGGTGTCGGCGTTCAGCGCGGCCACGAGGACGACACCGATCCCGAACAGGATCACGGCGGTCCGGCGCTTGTACCACCCCGAGACCCGGTCCATCGATTCGTCGAACCAGTTCTCCACCTTGGTTTCGAGGTCCCCGATGTCACGAGATTCCCGTGCCAAAACGGCGAGCGCCTGGCCGAGGTTGAGGATCGCCTCCCCACCGTTGCTGTCGATCACGTTGGGGGGAACGTTGGGGAGCCCCTCGACCTTGGCCTGGAGGGCGACGACCTGAGCGTCCCTGGGCGCTGCGAAGCCGGCGGGAAACGCTGGAGCTGGGGGAGCGCCCGCGGCCCCGGCGCCGGCCGCCGATGGGGCGGACGGCAGGTTGCCGACGAGGTCGAGGACGGTCCGGGCGAAGATGGGGCCGGACACGTAGGAGGGCCGGCCGGGAGCCCCGGAGCTGCGGTTGCGGGACAGGCCGCGGATGAGGCCATGGTTGAAGAACCTGCCGGCCATCACGTCGCCGAGGAGGTTCTGGATCCCCTTCTCGAGGAAGGCGGAGCGCCGTTTGAAGATGCCGGCCAGGGCCTCGTTCGCTGCGGAGGCCACGAGGCTCAGGATGAGGTAGAGCGCGATCAGCCCGATCGTCACTTCCAGTAGTGCGGTCATCGGTCCCCTCCCGTGGTGGTTGCCGGCCGCCGGCGGGCGATCATCTCCATCCCCGGCGGCCCTGCGGCTGGGGCCGGTCCGGGTGCAGCGAGGCGACGTGCTGCTCGAGCTCGATGACCCGCCGGGCGAGGAACTCGATGGCCTCCTCAAGCGTCCGCGCTCCCGGGATCCGATCACTCCGCCGGTGCCCGATGTGGGCGGACGTGAGGTCGCTCAGGGCCGGGAACCTGGTGCGGAGGTCCTCGACGACCTCGAGACCGCCCTCGCCGGCGCGGATCACGGCGATAGGGGCGTACGAGTGCTCCACCCCTTCCGGCGGACGGGACGCCTCCCCGCTCAGTCCGGAGTCTGGCCCGGCGTGGGACCCGGATTGGGGCCAGTCGATGTCGGCGATGGCGGTGCGCGCGGGGATCAGCCAGAAGTCGCCCTCGCAGTACGTGCCGTCCGAGAACCGCACCTGGATCCCGTGCTCGATGTCGACCCAGTCCTCCGTCGTCACGCTCACGGCTCCCTGGGAATCCCAGCGGCGGACCTTGGCATGCCCGCCCCCGACGGCGGCGAAGTCGATCGGGCCGTCGGCGCTGCTGGAGATCAGCGTGAGGTGGTTCCCCTCCGCCCCCTCCACCTTCACGAGGGTGCCCGGGATCTGGCGGAGCTCGCGGGCATCGTCGAGCAGTTCCACCCACTGCCCCGACGTGAAGCCGAGGACCGGATCCCTGCCGATGCCCGTGACCTCGAGGACCCCGTCGCCGGCCCCGGTGAGCCCCGTGGTCACGGAACCGTTGTCCCGGCTCCACACGATGCTCGTCACGTGCTGGTCGTCATCGACGGAGCGGATCTGCACCCGGTACAGCTGGTTCTCGGCACCGCTGTACCCACCGCCCGCCACGGGCGCACAGAGGTTGTCACCACCGGCGTCGGCATACGTGCGGGCCGCCATCGTCCCGGTCGGCTTGCGCTCCTCCAGGTCCTCGCCGGGCTCCAGGTCCTCCCGCCATCCGTCTGGCAACCAGAGCAGCCAGAGCTGCCACACGGTCTTCGTCCGCGTCGCCGTATCCGCCCCGCCCAGGGCTACCTCCTGGATGCCGGGATCCTCCAGCGCGGTGATGTGCCGCTCCCACACGTCGAGGTAGACGAGGTGGTCCCCCTGGTGCAGAAGCTGGTCCGCCAGCGGCTCCTCCAGTCCCGTGCCCCGCTCCGGCGTGTAGGGAAGGTCCGGTTGGCAGCGGTAGGACCAGCGGCGCCCCACCATGGCCCAGGCGCGGTCGAGATCGGGCTCGGGGCTGAGCTCCAGCGTGCGGGTGGCGGCATCCACGGACGTGATGCAGGACACGATCTCGTTGCCCTCGTTGTCCCACAGCCGGACCCAGGACCCGGCAGCGAGCTCGGACCCGTCGAGGACCACGGTACCGAGCGCGACCCGTGCCCCGTCGATCGAGATCACCGGCGTCTGGTCTGTGGCCGCCTCACAGAGGACACCCCGGACCCAGTACCGGCCGGGCTCCACGAGGAGATCGCTGCTGTCCGGCGAGACCTTGAGGCCGAAGCCGCAGTCGTGCACGGGTCCCGCGGCCTCCCCGACGGCATCGATCATCGCCGCCCGGTCCCGCCGGGCCTGGATGTCGAGTTGCTCGTTCCAGTCCGAGTCGAGCTGGACGCGGCCCTGCTGCATCCGGACCCCGGCGTAGCGCCGGGACGGGTCGAAGGTGGAGCGCGAGATGTCGCCGTGCACTGACGAACTCCTCTAGGTTCGGGGGACGATGCCGGCTTGCAGGCCGGCGCGGAGGTGCTCTCGGAGGACGGCTTCAAGGTTGGCCCGGCGCTGGGGCCGCAGCCAGGTGCTGTGGGCGCCGATGTCGCTGGCGAGCGACGAGCCGGTCCGGAGCCGCTCGGCGGAACGGTCGTCGAGGATCGCGTAGCCGGGATCGCCGTACCGTTCCGACTGGAACTGGGGCATGACGCCGTGGGGGCGGCGGCGCTCCAGGTCGTAGGCGCACCGGAACCGCCGCGGCGTGGTGGCCTCCCCGCTGATGGCGCTGTAGCGGACGTACCCGGCCTGGCGCCGCACCACATGGGCCGAACCGTCGACGAGCGTGTCCGAAGCCTCGAGGATCTGGCAGGAGACGTCGCCGATGACCGTGACCCGGTCCAGCGTCACCGGGACCTGCGGGGCGTCGACGGCAGGCCTCGCGGACCTGCCGTGGTCGATGATCGACCCCCGCACCACCAGGGACGGGCCCTCGCCGTCGAAGTCCAGGCGCCCCGTGATGCAGGTGTCGACCGTCACGACGAGGTCGCTGTTCGTCATGGCCCCGCCGTCGGGCCTGCCGGCGACGCGGACGGTGCTCCGCCCGGGCACCGCCGTCACGTGCCGCAGCTCGAGGCCTCCCAAGTCGCCGGGGGCCACGTCGATGTTGCCCTCGATCACGAAGCCATCGACGACGAGGCGGCCGGCCGGGGGCGGGTCGTCGTCGGTGAAGTCACGCTGGCCGCCGGTGACGGTGACGTCGCCGATGAGAGCGGGCCGCCGGCTGTCGAGGGTGGGATACCCGATCGAGCCGTGCGAGCCCTCGTCCAGGATGCCGGGCCACTCGACTGCCGCGATCAGCAGGGCGCTGCCCGGCGGAACCTCGATGGTCATCGTGCCGACCCGGTGGGTGTGGCTGTCCACGACTGCGATGACCCCCACCGCTCTGGGAGGCAGGAGCTTCCGCTCCGCCAGCAGGTTCCATTCCGCGAGGGCCGCAGCCAGGTCGTCCTGCGCGGAGACCGGCGGCGGCATGACGACGCGCACGAAGCCGGCCCGGCCCAGCAGGTCGTCGGCCGCTTGCGAGGAGCGGTCGTACGGGCCAGCGCCGATCGGGGACCCGGCGTAGGTGTACGTCACCTCCACGTGGGTGGGGGTCTCGCCCTCGGG
>DASPZW010000387.1:0-3783 GCA_035636055.1 Actinomycetota bacterium | reverse complement strand
GAGCCCCGGAGGAGTCGAGAGTCTGCTTCGTCCGATTTCCCGTATCCGGCCCGACATTCTTTGAGTACGATTCGTTGTAGAACAGCGGTTTGTACTCAAAGAATGTCCGGGGGCACCTCGTCTGGGTAAGGCCCGTCACTGAGTGTGGTGGCAGCACAGCATTGTCATCAGTTCGTCCATGGTGCGGGCGACCCGGATTCTCTGCGGGGCGAGCGCGGGTTGGGCATTGGGGGAATATCGGGGCGCGTAGACGATCACGGACTTGCCTCCGGGGTTGAGCCTCCTGTCCGTCGCGAGATCGATGGCCTGGGTCATTTTCTCTTTTTCACTGGTTGTCACCTCGACGATTGCCCGCTGCGTCTCGAAGTCTATTTCGCCGATCTCCTCGCCGAACCTGTCGAACACCTTCCTCGCGAAGGCGGACACCTGTACGCCTCGGATCCGCACATTCTGCGCCACTTCGGCCTGGAACCGGAGGCCCTCCGGGCCCTTGGCCAAGGCCCCTGGATGCTCGCCTTCACCCGCAGGTTCTCCTCGCGGGGGAGGGGGCCCTCGTCGCCGGGGTCGACGGTGTTGCCCTTCCCCGGGCCCCGGTCGGACACGCCGACCAGGGGGACGGGTTGGAACACCGAGACCGGAACCCCGTCGACCTCGATGGTCACTTCCACGTACACGATGCACTCGGTGTCGAGCGGGATCATGCCGTGATTCCAGAAGAAGCTTGAAGCCTCCTGCGGGAAGAGCCCACACGGATTGATCACCGGAACAGGGAGTTGCGGGGGCCGCGGCAGCGAGGCCTTCGCCTGCTTCCCAACCTCGGTGACGGCGGAGACAGCGGTGGCCAGCCTCCGCCTGGCACGGCGCTGGGCGGCAGCCGCCTGATCCCGTGCCTGAGCGAACAGAAGTTGGGCCCGGCGGACTTCTTCGGATCCGGCGACGATCGTCCCGGGGCCGGCAGGCGTTCCAGGAGCGCCTTCGCCCTGGCCCAGATGCTTTGGGCATCGTCCAGGCTCGCGGACAGATCGCGGCGATCAATGCCTCGTCGGGCGGCATGGCGGTGGTGGCGGTCGGCCTCGCATGCCGGCCGTCCAGCGTCGCGGTCGTGAGCCCGGGCCACCTGCTGGTGTGCTGCGACCAGGTGATCGAGGAGGTCCTCCTGGCGTCGTCCGGCCTGCAGCCGAACGGGCCGCTGCTCCAGAGCATCGGCTTCATCCCGTTCGACTGGATCACCCCGGGAGGGTTGGGCGACACGACGGCGCACGACCCGAACTACTTCTACCAGGTCAGCAAGGTGCCCTTCGGGGGGACGCTCCCGGTCATGGTCAACTTCCTCCGCGCAGGCCTCGACGGGGCGAGCTACTACCAGGTCAGGGTGGACGGCAACCTCCGCACCGACCAGTTCCACACCGCGAAGTGGGAAGGGACGAAGTACGCGCCGGCCACCTTCGGGACGCAGGCGGTGAACGGCAATCCCGGCTTCTACCCGGTGCCGTCCGTCTCGGACCTGATGCTGTACATGCAGCCACTGCCGGGCTGCTACCTGGACTCGACGAACCTGACGAGCGCCCAGTTGCACACCATCACCGTTGACTTCTTCGACGTCAACGGCGCCCCCAAGGAGTCCGCGACGCCGCTCAAGATCTTCGTCGACAACAATCCCTGCTCGGTGTCGTTGTCCATGGCGGCGATCGGGAGCAACTCGGCGACGACGGGGTGTGGGTACCTGCAGTACAACCCGGCGAACAAGCTCACCGACCACGTCACCATCGCCTACGCAGCGGGACATCCCGAAGGGTTCGCCACCTGGGCGTTCTCGCTGACGAAGGCAGGGAGCCAGATCTCCGGAGTCGGCGGGGCCGTCCCCTCCGGGGCGCAGTTCGACGACACCGTGTCCAATCTCCTCGGCAACTGCACCGTCGCGGCCTTCGCCGCCGGTGTCTACGTGTGGGCCACGGCGAACACCGGCTGGGGGCGCTGCAGCCAGTACGACCGGTCCGCCGGGGAGGCATTCGCTCTGGCGCCGTAAGGACGGGGCCGCTGCTGTCTGCTGGAGTCGGGGGGCGCCATCCGTGGTGCCCCCCGGCGCGTCCGCGCCCTGGGAGTGGTGGGTACCATTTGGAGGCATGTCCCGGACCAACTTGGCTGTTGCCGCCGCCCTCCACGAGCTTGCAGATCTGCTCGAGATCAACGGGGGGGACCGTTTCCGGACGCTCGCCTACCGCAGGGCGGGGGATGCCGTCCGCGGTCTGGGCCGGGACGTGGCGTCGATGACGGACGCGGAGCTCGCCGGCGTGCACGGCCTCGGCAAGGCGACCGCCGGCAAGGTGCGGGAGCTTGTGGCAACCGGGTCGATGCAAGTGCTCGAGGATCTGCGGGCGAAGTACCCGACAGGCGTCCTGGAGATGACGAGGGTCTCGGGCCTGGGGCCGAAGAAAGCGGTGGCGCTGCATGCCGCTCTCGGTGTCGAGACCCTCGAAGAACTGGAGGAGGCGCTCCGGGCGGGGCGGCTCCGGGACGTCAAGGGGTTCGGGGCGAGGACGGAGGAGAACCTGCTCCGGGCGCTGGAGCGCCACCGGATGCAAGGTGGAGAGGAGCGGCGCATCCTCCTCGGGGAGGCGCTCGCGGTGGCCGAGGAGATGCTGGAGGGTGTCCGGACGCTGCCCGGCATCGAGCGCGCGTCCTACGCCGGCAGCCTGCGGCGCATGCGGGACACGATCGGTGACCTCGACCTGCTGGTCTCCAGCGCCCGCCCGCAGGAGGCCGTGGAGGCGTTCGGTGCTTTGCCGAACGTCGGTCGGGTGCTGGGGAGGGGGCCGACCAAGACCGGTGTGCTCACCCGCAGCGGCCTGCAGATCGACCTCCGGGTCGTCGCCCCCGGCGAGTTCGGGTCGGCGCTTCAGTACTTCACCGGATCGAAGGCCCACAACGTCAAGGTCCGGGAGCATGCGGTACGTATGGGCCTGAAGCTGTCGGAGTACGGGCTGTTCCGGGCGGGGGAACGCATCGCCGGCGCCACCGAGGAGGAGGTCTACGAGGCCCTCGGCATGCAGACGCCGCCGGCGCCGATGCGGGAGGACCGGGGCGAGGTCGAGCTGGCGCTGCGAGGGGCGCTGCCGGCCCTCGTCGAGCTCGCCGATCTCCGTGGGGACCTGCAGAGCCACTCCGTCTATTCGGATGGCCGGCGGACGATCCGGGAGATGGCCCTGGCTGCGGCCGCCAAGGGCTACGAGTACTTCGCCGTCACCGACCACGGCCGCAACCTGCCGGTGGTGCGGAACCTCTCGCTCGACGACATCGTCCGGCAGCGGGTCGAGATCAAGGCCCTGAACGAGGAGCTGGCGGGGCGCATCGTCGTCCTGCACGGACTCGAGGCGAACATCGGCATGGAGGGGGAGCTTGACTACCCCGACGAGATCATGGCCGGCTTCGACATCGTCGTGGCGAGCCTGCACCACCAGCTCCGCGGGGACCGGGCTGCCATGACCCGTCGGGTGCTGCGGGCCATCGAGCACCCGCATGTCCACGTCCTGGGCCATCCAACCGGGAGGATGCTGCCGAGGCGGCCGGCCAGCGACCTCGACATGGAGGCGGTCTGCCGGGCCGCCCTCGCCCACGGTGTGGCCCTCGAGATCAACGCCAACCCCCGCCGGCTCGACCTGAAGGACGACCACGCCTTCCTCGCCCGGGAGATGGGGTGCCTGTTCGCCATCTCGACCGACGCCCACTCGCCGCGGGAGCTCGACCTCATGCGCTTCGGGGTTGCGACGGCGCAGCGAGGCTGGG
>DASPZW010000386.1:0-4736 GCA_035636055.1 Actinomycetota bacterium | reverse complement strand
CTCGATGCCGGCGTACAGGTCCTCGAGGTTCTCCCGGACGATGACGAGGTCCACCTTCTCGTAGCGGGACCGCACGCCCTTGTAGGACTTGCAGGGCCGGAGGCACGAGAACAGGTCCAACTCCTTTCGCAGCGCGACGTTCACGCTTCGGAAGCCGTGGCCGACCGGCGTGGTGATGGGACCTTTGATCGCTACCTTGTTGCGGCGTATCGACTCGAGGACCGCGTCCGGCAGGGGCGTGCCCGCGGATTCCATGACCCCTTCGCCGGCGTGCTGGACGTCCCAATCAAAGGCAACCCCGGTGCCCTCCAGCACCCGCCGGGTGGCCTCGGTGAGCTCGGGCCCAGTCCCGTCTCCGGGAATGAGCGTGACTTTGTGCGGCAACGTTGCACCCTTCCTATCGTCGTGATTGCCCCGCAAGATACAGGGGTTTGTGCTCGACCGCATGGCGAGCGTTCTCCGACCACCTCCGACACTGTGGCCGGCGGGGACAGGAAGGGTTGACGAAGAGCTAGGCGGTGGCGGCCTTCGAACGCCGCTGGCGGGCGACCGGCGACGCGTGGGCAGTGAGCTTGTTCGAGCAGGTACCGTGGAACGCAAGACCGAATTCACGGCCGAGCCCGCGCGCGCCCTGCTTGCGGACCGCGAGGCGGCCAACCAGCACGTCGCCCCCGGAGATCGTCTTACCGCAATAATCGCACACGTACTCTTCCTTCAAGATTACCCCCATGCCATTATTTCCTCTCTGTGGGTACTTTTCGACACAATGATATACCAACGTCAACGTCACTCCGAAACGTCGCGTTGGCGCGGTTAAATCGTCTAAATTAGATCCGGGCTACAAATGAACCTGGGGGGGTTGGTTACGAGATGGCGGCTTCGGCCGCCTGTACCGTGTTTGCCAGTAGCATGGCCCGAGTCATCGGCCCCACACCGCCCGGCACCGGTGTGATCGCTCCCGCAATCTTCACGGCGCTTTCGAAGTCCACGTCGCCGACGAGCTTGCCGGTTGCCGCTCGGCTGATGCCAACGTCAATGATGGTTGCGCCTGGTTTGATGTGCTCGCCCGTCACCGCCCCTGGGTGCCCGGCGGCAACGATGAGTATGTCGGCGGTACGTGTAAATGCTGCCAGGTCCGGGGTGCCGGTATGGCACAACGTCACCGTCGCATTGGCGTTGGGTCCCTTGTTGGACAGCAGCACGGACACCGGCCGGCCCACCAGTAGCGAGCGGCCCACCACGACGACGTGCGCTCCCTCCACGGTTGTTCCGGAACGCTCCAGCAACACTTGAATCCCGAGCGGTGTGCAGGGGATAAAGCGCGGACGTCCCAGCGAAAGCAGACCGGCATTCTCGGGATGCAGACCGTCCACGTCCTTCATGGGGTCGAGTGCCTCTTGGGCTGCAACCGCGTCAAGATGCGACCAAAGAGGCATCTGGACAATGACGCCATGTACGTCTGGCTTGCGGTTCAAGTCCCGGACAAGATCGATGAGCTCGTCCTGGCGCGCCGATGCTGGAAGGCGGTGGACAAAGGACGCCATACCCACCGACTGGGCGTCCCTTTCCTTTCCCGCAACGTAGGTGGCCGACGCCGGGTCATCGTTGGCCAAGACCGCTGCGAGCCCGGGCGTGATGCCGGCGGACTGCAGGGCCCGGACGCGGCCGCCCACCTCGTCGAGGATGCTGGCTGCCACGGCTTTCCCGTCGATGATTCGAGCTGGCATCGCGCGTCGCTCCTCGAGGTCAGTGCCGGAAATGCCGTATGCCCGTGAACACCATGGGGATGCCGTGCTCGTCGGCGGCGGCGATGGCCTCGGCGTCGCGCACCGACCCTCCCGGCTGCACGATCGCCCGCGCCCCGGCGGCGGCGGCGGCATCGACGCCGTCGCGGAACGGGAAGAAGCCGTCCGAGGCGCACACGCTGCCCATCGCCCGCTCGCCCGCTCGCCGGACCGCCATCTCCACAGCTTCCACGCGGCTCGTCTGGCCGGCCCCCATGCCCACCAGCTGGCCCCGGTTGGCCAGCGTGGCGGCGTTGGACTTCAGGTGCTTGGCCACGGTCCAGGCGAAGACGAGGTCGTCCCAGTCCTCCTCCTTCGGCTGCACCCGCCCGGCGACGGTCATCTGCCCCCGGTCTTCCAGGGCGGTGTCGATCTCCTGGACGAGCACGCCGCCGGCTGCCGAGCGCAGCTGCGTGCCGCGCCCGAACCGCTGGGCATGGATCACGCGCAGATTCCTGCGCTGGGAGAACTCCGCCAGGGCCTCGGGCGTGTAGGACGGGGCGATGACGATCTCGGTCATGATCTCGATGATCCTGCCGGCGGTCGGCCCGTCGATCTCCCGGTTGGCTGCCACGATCCCGCCGAACGCCGAGCGCGGATCGGACTCGAGGGCCCGGCGGTACGCCTCCTCGACGTCGACGCCGAGCGCGCAGCCGCAGGCGTTCGTGTGCTTCACGATGGCCACGGCCGGGCGCTCGAACTCGCAGGCGAGCCGCCAGGCGGCCTCGAGGTCGAGGAGGTTGGTGTAGGAAAGCTCCTTGCCGGCGAGACGCTGCCAGCCGGGGTCCCCGGCGGCGTAGAAGGCCCCGCCCTGGTGCGGGTTCTCCCCGTAGCGCAGGGGGAACTGCTTCTTCAGGGCGACGTGCAGCGTGTCGGGAAACGTGGCCGGCCCCGACAGCCAGGTGGCCACGGCGAAGTCGTACTCGGCGGTGTGGGAGAAGGCCTCGGCGGCGAGCTTGGCGCGGGTCTCGTCCGACAGCGAGCCGCGCATCGCCTGCATCTCTTCGAGGATCGCCGGGTACCGGGCCGGGTTCACGACGACGGCCACGCTGGGGTAGTTCTTGGCAGCCGCCCGCACCATGGCCGGCCCCCCGATGTCGATCTGCTCGAGGGCCGAGTCCTCCCCTGCGCCTGCGGCGACCGTCTCCCGGAACGGGTAGAGGTTGCAGACGACGAGGTCGATGAGCGGGATGTTCTGGCTCTTGAGCTGCGCAAGGTGCTGGGGCTTCCGGCGGTCGGCGAGGATCCCCGCATGGATGCTGGGGTGCAGGGTCTTGACCCTGCCCTCCAGCATCTCGGGGACGCCGGTCACCTCCGCCACCGGCGTCACGGAGACGCCCGCCCGCGAGAGGAAGTGCGCGGTGCGGCCCGTGGACACGATGGTGATCCCGAGGGCAGCGAGGCCCCGCGCCAGCTCCTCGAGCCCAGTCTTGTCGCTTACGGAGACCAGCGCCCGGCGAATCCTCACCGGGTACCTGCCCGCGCCGGCCCACCCACGTCCACACGCCGGCCGTCGATCCTGGTCTGCCCGCTCACGACGAGCCGGACCGCTTCGGGGTAGAGGCGGTGCTCCACCGCCTTGATGCGCTCGTGCAGCGTCGCTTCGTCGTCGCCGGGCAGCACCGGGACGCACTCCTGCGCCACGATCGGGCCGTGGTCGACGTCCTCGTCGGCGAAGTGCACGGTGGTGCCGGTGACCTTGACCCCCCAGGCAAGGGCGTCGCGCACCGCGTGGGCGCCCGGGAAGGCGGGGAGGAGGGCCGGGTGGATGTTCAGCACCCTGCCCTCGAACGCGGCGATGAAGCCCGGCGACAGGATCCGCATGAACCCCGAGAGGCAGACGAGGTCGACCTGCCGGGCCCGCAGCTCGGCGACGAGCACGTCGCCGTAGGCGGCCCGGTCGGGCGAGCAGGCGGGATCGACGAAGATCCCCTCGACCCCCGCAAGGGCCGCCTCTGCCAGAGCCCCGCAGCCCGCCCGGTCGGCGACAAGCACGACGACGGTCGCTCCGGCAAGCTCACCCCGGTTGGAGGCGTCGAGCAGCGCGCGTGCATTGGTACCGGCGCCGGAGGCGAGGATGGCGATGCGGGTGGTCACGGTTCGTGAGGATACTCTGCGGGGCCGAGGTCAGACGAGGACCCGGCAGACGAGGTCGGCCACCTCGCTGGGGTTCTTCGCCACGGCGACCCCGGCGGCGCGGAAGGCCTCGGCCTTCGCCGAGGCGGTCCCCTTCGAGCCGGAGATCAGCGCCCCGGCATGCCCCATGCGCTTGCCGGGGGGTGCGGTGAAGCCGGCAATGTAGGCCACGACCGGCGTCCGCATGCCCTGGGCGATGAACGCCGCAGCCTGCTCCTCCTCGTCGCCGCCGATCTCTCCGATCAGCACGACGGCCCGGGTCGCTGCGTCCGCCTCGAAGCGGGCAAGGCAGTCGATGAACCCCGTGCCCACGATGGGGTCCCCGCCGATGCCCACGCACGTCGACTGGCCGATGCCCGCCGCGGTCAGTTCGTGCACGATCTGGTAGGTGAGCGTGCCCGAGCGCGACACGAGGCCCACGGGCCCCGGCGTGCAGATCTCGCCGGGGATGATGCCCATGTTGGCCTCCCCCGGCGAGATGAGGCCGGGGCAGTTGGGCCCGATCAGCGTCACACCGCCAGTTCGCCGGACCTGCGTCCGGACCCGTGCGGTGTCGCCGGCGGGGATGCCCTCGGTGATGCACACGATGAGCTCCACCCCGGCGTCGGCGGCCTCGAGGATCGCATCGGCCGCGGCACGTGCGGGGACGAAGATGAGGGAGGCGTTCGCCCGGGTGGCGCCCACCGCCGCGGCGACCGTGTCGAAGACAGGGATCCCGTCGACGGCGCCGCCGCCCTTGCCCGGCGTGACCCCTGCCACGACCTGCGTCCCGTAGCTGCGGTTCCGGAGGGCGTGGAAGGAGCCCTCCCGGCCGGT
>DASPZW010000385.1:0-2626 GCA_035636055.1 Actinomycetota bacterium | reverse complement strand
CGCCCTCATAGTCGTTGATGAGGTCCCCGCAGCGTAGAGGATCAGCCGGCCCTCGCAGACCTCGATGGGGCGCGGGTGGTGCGAGGAGTGGCCGTGGACGACGTTGACGCCGGCCTCGACCAGCAGGTGGGCGAACCGAACCTGGTCCGGGGGCACCTCTCGTAGCCCCAGTTCGAGCCCCAGTGGATCGAGACGACCGCGATGTCGCCCGGTCGCCGCTCCATCGCAATCCGGGCGGCGACCTCGGCCGCCGTGGACGCCGAGAGATCCGGTTAGACCTCCACACCCGGCCGCTCGCTCGCCGCAGCCCAGTCCTCGGGCACGCCGCTGGAGCGCGCGGCAACGGAGACGACGACGACCCGCCCCCCCGCCGGAAGGTTGATGACCGCCGGCCGGCGCGCCTCGCCGAGATCCCACCCGGCCCCCGCCGTCTGGAGGCCTGCGCGCCGGAGCCTTTGGAGCGTCTGGAGCGTCTCCGCCAGTCCTTCGTACCCGAAGTCAAGGACGTGGTTGTTGGCGAGCACGCAGGCGTCGATAGCGGCAGCGGTGAGACACCCTACGTTGGCGGGGTGCATACGGTAGTGGACCTCCTTGCCACGCCGGGGCCGGTCACTCACCGTGACGCTCGTCTCCAGATTGATGATGCGAGCATCCGGGGCGATTCGGTGAGCTCCCGGAGGGCATCCCCCCAGATCCACGCGTCGCCGGCGGGGCGAGGGATCTGGCCGCTCACCGCTTCGGCCAGCTTCACGTATCGCCGCGCGTCCCGGATGCAGCGCTGCCAAGGCCCGGGTCGCCCGGATGCCCGAGGATCTGATCGACTCCCCGTCCGGTCATCACGTCGCCGGAGAGGAACAGCTTCACCATCGCGTCGCACGGTGGCGGCGGTCTGGGCTCCGCACCGGGCGCGTTGCGCCTGCACGGAGGGGCGCCAGGAGTCCGCGGTTCGACAGCCCAGCAGAAGCGGCTACTCGTCGGCTGAGGCAAGTGGCTTGAGCGCGATGAACTTTATGCTCGTCACTTTCCCCTGCACTGCGGCCAGGTCGTCTGTCGAAGGGGCCGGGGTGAATGCTTCGCCGGGACAACAGGCCATGGCCTGCAGCTCGGCTGGGGAAAAGGGGTGGTGAGCCACAACCTGAATCTCGGCAAAGCCCGCCTGCCTCACGGTCTCGAGATACTCGTCTTCCGGGATAGCCCCGCCGAGACATCCCGCCCAGGTCGAACGGAAGCGCGCCTGGAGCTCGGGGTCGAAGTCCCCGGTGACAACGACGTCAGAGATCGCCGCCCGCCCGCCCAGGCGCAGGACCCGAAAGGCTTCCCGGTACACCGCGTCTTTGTCTGGGCACAGGTTGATCACGCAGTTCGAGATCACGACATCCGCTGAGCCGTCGGGGAGCTTGGTTTCCGCCATGTCCTCGACTCGTCGAAGTTCGATGCTCCGGTCCCGGAGGTCAGCGGTGGCCACAGTCTCCCTCGCTCGCTCGATCATCTGCGGCGTGAAGTCGATGCCGACCACCTTGCCCTGCGTCCCGACCTTGTGAGCAGCGAGGATGACGTCGATGCCGCCCCCGCACCCGAGGTCCACCACCGCTTCCCCAGGCTGAAGGTGGGCGAAACCCGTCGGGTTCCCGCACCCACGGGAGAGGTTGAGGGCAAGCTCGGGCACCAACGAAAGCTCGGCCTCGCTGTAGAGGCCCTGATCTACCGCGAAGCCCGAACTAGGCTTCCCCTTGCTGGGTCAGCAGGGCTCCTGGTGGCCTCCGGTCTCGGCGAACGCGCCGTAGCGGCTCTGTACGACCTGGTGGACCTGCTCCGTGCTCATCCCTGCCAACGCCGTCCCGGCTTCTGCAGTGCTGACTGCGGACATCGCTTACCTCCTGTGGGAGGTTAATCACTTGGATCATCGGAAAGGTTACAGCGCTGGTCTCGGCGGGCTCCTCACCGGGCTCGCCTTCGGCTTCGGTCCCGGGCTCCTCACCGGTCACCCCTCACCGGGCTCGGCTTCGGTCCTGGGCTGCTCGGCTGCCGTGGCCTCGGCGGGCTCCTCACGCTCACTTTCGGCTTCGGTTCCGGGCTCTACGGAAGACCAGAATTCGTCGTAGGCATCAAGGTCGTGGATATGGGGCCGTACCTCGACGATTTGATCCCCCCGGATCCGGTACACGGTGACCGTCGTGTAGCTGAAGGGCCGGCCAGTTCCCCGGATCTGGCCCCGCGCTTCGACGTAGGTGAAGACATGATCGCCTGTAGCGGCAAAGTCCAGCAGATCGGCCTCAATGTCGCCCTCTTCCAGGAGCGCCGCCTGACGATTCCAGGCAGCGAGGACCGCTTCTCTGCCGACGTATGGACCTTCTCCCGGAATATGGTAGACGACGTCTTCCGCCATCAACCGGTACAGAGCCTCCTCGTCGCCCTCCGCCCGAGCCTCCAACAGGGCCCAAACCAATTCCTCGGCGGCCTCCTCTTTCGGCGCGGCCTCCTGGGATTCATCGGTGGCTGGCTCAGGCTCTTCGGCTGCTGCTTCCTCGGCGGGCTCCTCTCCGGGCTCCTCGGCTGCGGGCTCCTCTCCGGGCTCCTCGGCTGCGGGCTCCTCTCCGGGCTCCTCGGCTGCGGGCTCCTCTCCGGG
>DASPZW010000384.1:0-2755 GCA_035636055.1 Actinomycetota bacterium | reverse complement strand
GGAGACCCTGCCATGACCGTCACGCTCCCCCCGCTGAACCCCGTGGCCCCCGGGAACCCGATCACCGCGGAGTTGATGAACAACATCCTGAACTCGCTCACGACCCTTCGGGACTACCTCAACCACCAGCGCGGGACCCTGACCATCACGGTCCAGAACCAGGTGGGCAACACGACGATCCTCGGCGCCGTCGTGACCGTGAAGCCCACCGGGGACGACGCAGCCACCCGGCCGACCCGAGGCGCCGCGTACGTGGGGGCCGACGTCCAAGCCTACGTCGTGGACCAGCTGATGCCCGGCGGCTATACGGTCACGGTGGAGGCGGCCGGGTTCAACCCTGGCACGTCCCCCCTCAACATGATCGAGGCGGCGGCGGCGCTGACCATCAAGCTGGGGGTCTCGGTCCCGCAGTTCCCGATCCCCAACCTGTTCGGGATGGCGCTCTCCACCGCCGTGCAGACCGTCCAGCGACAGGGCTTCACCCTCGCCCGCATCATCGATTCGCACGGCAACGACCTGACGGCCGGCCAGCTCGCCCCGGAGGTGCAGCCGCTGCCGGTCCTCGGCCAATGGCCGCCCCCGTTCACGATGGCCCCCGCCAACACCCCGATCTCCATCCATGCCTCGGCCCGGGCGGACTACATCCAGAAGGTCGCCGTGCCGGACCTGTCTGGACTCTCGCTCGACGCCGCCAAGGCACTCCTGGCTGCCAACAACCTCGTGCTCGGGAGCGCGACCCAGGCGGGCGGCCCACCTATCCCGACCCCGGGGGGCGGCCCACCTATCCTCTAGAGCTCCGACCGCTCGCACAGACCCCCAGAGATCCCCCAGAGCCCAAAGAAAGGAAGGAACGAAAGCCATGGCCGGAACCACTACCACCGCCGGATCCGCTCCCATCGAAGGGGTTCAGCGGATCCTTGCATCGGACACCGCCTTGCCCGTCTTCCGCCCGGTGGCCGACTCCGCCGTGCTGGCCGGGATCGACAACAGCGTGTGGCGGGGGGGCATCGATCCCACGCAGATCAGCAACATCCGCCGCCCGGTCCTGACCATCGTCGTGGGTCAGGACCCGCCCGCCGGCACGCAGGTGCCGTTCGGCACGCCGGTGAACCTCATCCTCTCAACCCTGGACAGCATCCCGATCAGCGTGCTGAAGAACCCTGCCGGGCTGTCGTTCACGACAGTGGGGGCGCTCCAGAGCGCCCTCGTGGCGGCAAACCTGCAGACCGCGGTGTCAAGCGCCCCCAGCTTCGACGCGCTGAGCGCCGCCGACAAGCAGGCCGTCACGAACTTTGCCACCACCCACGGCGGAGCGGCTCCCGCCCAGGCCTTCGACGCCCTCAAAGTCGTCGCGAGCCTGTGACCGATCGTTAGGCCGGCTGGAGGCGTTCGACATGGAGCTCTTCGGCGTGCAGGAGTCATTCATCGGCTCGTCGGGCTTCGGCATCCAGATCATCCCGCCCCCCATCATCGAGATCCTGGAGGACAACGATCCCGGCGACACTCAGTCGGGCGAGATCCCGTTCACCCTGTTCCACGGAGTGCCGGTCGGCAGCCACGTGGATCCCAGCCTGACGATCACGGTCACCGGCCGACCGTTCCGGGGAACGCTGGACCACCTGGCCGGTGCCAAGGTCACGGAGAGCCCCGTGCAGTACACCGCCAACGGGTCGCCGGGATCGGTCAGCGGCCGGCGAGCCTACATCGTCGACTTCGGAGCCAGCCTGTCGGTGCTCTCGCTCAACATGATCGACCCCGGCCAGACCGGGACGATCCCCGGGATCGTGCTGGTGCTGACCTGGCTCGGTACCGACTTCTCGCCGAAGGCCGCCTACGGCGCCGGGCAGACCAACCCCCCGCTGCCGGTCCCCACGACCGCCTCCTCCGCGGTCGGGCTGCCCGGTATCGAGAGCACGAAGCTGCTCATCCAGGTGGACGGCGCCAGCCTCTCGGCAGACGACTTCGCCGCCCACTGCCGGGTGACCCTCGGGACGTACCCCACGAACGTCCGGGCGTCGCTGAACGGCCGGCTGCCCTTCTGGACAAAGCCGGGGTCGCTGCGCAAGGAGGAGCCCGCCAACGGGTTTGCCCAGGACCTGAACACCCTGCTCGCATCGCTCACCACCCCTACCGATGTCACGTTGGTGCTCACCTCCGACGTCCCTGGCGTCCTGGGCATCGGTGGCTGGAACCCGCCACCGGGAGGCGTCATCCACACCGCCGCGGCCCGCTGGGGTGGGCAGGCGGCGACCCAGGTGGTGCTGGCCGCCCTCGAGCCCCAGCCCGTGACGATCCCGTTCCCGATCGCCTCGCCCGCCGTGGTCACCGACCTCACGCTGGCGGTCGCGGGGGCGTTCCCGCCGTGGCGCTCCTATCCCGGCCAGGCGCTCACCCAACCGGGGGACCTTGGCATGAAGGTCGATGCCAATTTCAGTGTCGCCCGCTCCATGCAGTTCGCCGCGGTTGCGTCGCTGTACGGCGTGACGCTGCCCGTCCGCGCATCGGGGGCCGATGCCCAGATCCATCTGGAGATCCAGGCCGACCATGGGGGCCTGCCGGCCGGCGGCAAGGCGATCGCCGCCGCCGACCTGACCGTGGGGGCGACGCCGGCCGGGGACGTGGCATGGCACGAGGTGCTCTTCGCATCGCCCGCCGCCATCGCGGCCGGGAAGGACGTGTGGCTGGTGGCAAAGGCCAGGACCGGGGCTGCCGAGTGGGTGGGCGTGGCGGACACGCCGGACCCCGGGGCCCGCAC
>DASPZW010000383.1:0-8616 GCA_035636055.1 Actinomycetota bacterium | reverse complement strand
TCATCATCCCGTCGATCCTCAACGCAGCGGGGGCCGTGGTTTCCACCGCGACGACGCGAGACGTCATGGAGGCCACGCACCGCTCCCGGTCACGCTACGGGCGGGTGTGGCTCTTCGACCCCTCCGGGCAGGAGCCTGTCCCGGACGGCGTGCTGCCGCTGCACTGGACCCCGGTCTGGCCCTCCCGGGACTGGGACACCGCCCGGCTCACCGCCGAGGCGATGGTCAACGCCGCGGCGCTGGTCAGCGGCTCCGAGAACGCCTACCGGTCGGAGATGTCGAAGGCGCTGCTCGGCTCCATGCTCCACGCCGCCGCTCTGAGGGACGGCTCCATCTCGCAGGCCCGGCACTGGATCCTTAGCGAGGACTACGCCTCGCCCAGGGCAGTGCTGGTACGGAGGGGGGCGCTGCTCGCCGTGGAGGACCTCGACCGGGTCGCCAACACCGAGGACCGGGAGCGCGACAGCGTCGTCAACGCCACGGCGACGGTGTTGCGGGCCTACGGCTCGGAGGCGGTCATGCGGCGCATCGGGCAGCCCAACTTCGACGCTGGCCGGTTCGTGGATTCGAGCGACACCGTCTACATCACCGTCCACGCGCAGCAGCAGGACATGTACGCCCCCTTGGTGGTGGGCCTCCTCGAGGACGTCCGCACTGCCGTCTACCAGCGGGCTCGCCGGGAATCAGTGGTCACCCGGCCCGACGAGTCCAGACGGCCACCCATGCTGTGGGCCCTGGACGAGATCGCCAACATCGCCCCGCTCAAGAGCCTGCCGGCCGTCGTCTCCGAGGGCGGGGGACGGGGGCTGCAAGTCATGGCCTGCTTCCAGGACCTCACCCAGGCTTCGCTGCGCTGGGGCAAGGCGGCTGACGGATTCCTCACCCTGTTCGGAACCAAGGTCATCTTCCCGGGAATCGGCGACCGCGGGACGCTGGGGGCGCTGTCCACGATGGTCGGGGACTGGGACCGGCCGTATGCGATCATCGGGACGAGCTACGGCCAGTCGGTGGGGCATGGCCTGTTCCCGAAGCGCACCAACAGCTTCGGCGCCTCCAACACCTACACGACCGCCCGGGAGGTGCTGCTCAGTGCCAGCGAGATCGCCAACATCCCGGAGGGGCATGCGCTCGTCGTGCGGTCCGGCCGGTGGGGGCTCGTGGAGCACACGCCCTACTACTCGGCGCTGCCGTGGACCGAGGTGATCGCTCGGAGCCCGAAGGAGGTCATCCCCCGTGGCGGGCCGGACGTCCTCGCCCTGGGCTCCGCCGTGCAGGACGCCGCGGTGCAGGACGCCGCGGTGCAGGATGCCGTCGTGCAGGATGCCGTCGTGCAGGATGCGCCGGCCGACGGGGTCACGGAGCCGATCAGGCCAACGGACGCCGTCTGAGGGGGGCCGGCCGCGGGGCCACGTTGATGCCTGCCGCGACGTGATCGAGGTCCGGAAACAATGCCGCGCACACGCGTGTTTTCTTCGGAGGTCGCGCCTGCAGGGCGGCGGAGTCAGTCGCCGGCGAGTGCCCGAGCGATGACGAGGCGCTGGATCTCGGACGTCCCCTCGAAGATGGTGTAGATCTTGGCGTCCCGGTACCACTTCTCGACGGGGAAGTCCCGGATGTAGCCGTAGCCGCCGAGCACCTGGATCGCCCGCTCGGTCGCCCGCACGGCCACCTCGCTCGCCTTCAGCTTGCTCATCGAGCCCTCGGCGTGCTCGTACGGGGCCCCGCTCGCCGCCATCCAGGAGGCCCGGTAGCACAGGAGCCGGGCGGCGTCGATCTCGGTGGCCATGTCGGCGAGGATGTTGCCGACCGACTCGTGCTCGATGATCCGCTTGCCGAACTGGGTGCGCTGCTTGGCGTACTGGACGGCAAACTCGAGAGCCGCGCGGGCGATGCCCACTGCGGAGATGCCCACGAGCGGCCGGGTGACCTCGAACGTCCGCAGGGCAGCGGATGCCCGCCCGCTCGACTGGCCCGAGCGAGCCCGCTCGATCTTCGTCTCGAACTTCTCGACCCCGCCCAGGATCTGGTCGACCGGGATCCGGACGTCGTCGAGCAGCAGTTCGGAGGTGTGTGAGGCCCGGATGCCGAGCTTGCGCTCCTTCTTGCCCTGCGAGAAGCCGGGGGCGTCCCGGGTGACGATGAACGAGGCCTGGCCGCGGTGGCCAAGCTCGGGATCGACCGTGGCGACGACGATATGGACGTCGGCGATGCCCCCGTTGGTGATGAAGACCTTGCGGCCGTTGAGGACCCATTCGTCGCCCTCCCGCCGGGCGCGGGTGCGCAGGCTGGAGACGTCCGAGCCCGACTGGGGCTCCGTCGCGGCGAAGGCCGCCACCTCAGGGGCATCGGGGGTCCCGAACATGCGCGGCCCCCAGGCGGCCACCTGCTCGGGCGTGCCGCCGCTGAAGAGCGCCATCAATGGCAGGCCCGTCCCCACGATCCCCATCCCGATGCCGGCGCACCCCCAGAACAGCTCCTCGGTGATCAGCGCCAGCGTCAACCCGCTGGGGTCCTGGACGGCCTGGAAGTACACGTCGATGGAGTAGAGACCCATCTGGGCGGCCTTCTTGACGATGTCCCACGGGAACTCTTCGGTCTCGTCGTAGTACGGGGCGACCGGCCGGATCTCCTTCTCGGCGAAATCGTGTGCCCACTTCTGCAGCTCCCGCTGCTCCT
Organism: Actinomycetota bacterium; assembly: GCA_035636055.1. Lineage (GTDB taxonomy): Bacteria > Actinomycetota > CADDZG01 > JAHWKV01 > JAOPZY01 > JAOPZY01. The sequence goes on along the minus strand of DASPZW010000383.1, from coordinate 5,940 downwards.
CGGTCAGGCCGAACTCCATACTCCAACTCCCTCCTGTCTCTCCCCGTCGGCACTCATAGGATCGCGCTTTCCTGCGGGCCGTGGTCCAAATAGGAATGAGAATCCTGCAGGATTTCTTCCCGACTTGCCCAAAAAGGACCCTGGATGTCGGTGCCCCTTCGCACCATAGACCCATGGATCCTGCCGGACGGGCGGGACGTGTACATCGATTTCGCGTACCCGGAGGCACGCCTCGCCATCGAGGTGGACAGCCATCGCCACCACTCGAGCCGCAAGGACTGGGCGGGCGACCGGGCCCGCAACGGCGAGCTTGTGGCGCTCGGGTGGCGGATCCTGCACATCACGTACGAGGAGCTGGTCGCCGATCCGGCCGCCGTGGCGGACCGGATCCGTCGGGCTCTTCTGGCAGGATAGGTGGGCGGAATCCTTTACGGAAAACGCCAGCTACTCCGCCCACCTATGGAAAACCTAGAGCAGGAAATCGTTGCTTGCAGGAGGTGCCCCCGGCTCGTCGCCTGGCGCGAGGCGGTGGCCGCGGCCCCGCCCGCACGCTTCCGGGGCGAGACCTACTGGGCCCGCCCCATCCCCGGCTTCGGCGATCCGGACGCCCGGCTGCTCGTCGTCGGGCTTGCCCCCGCCGCCAACGGCGGCAACCGAACCGGCCGGATGTTCACCGGCGACCCCTCGGGGGACTGGCTCTACCGGGCCCTCCACCGGGCGGGCTTCGCCAGCCAGCCGACCTCGCGGCACAAGGGGGACGGCCTGGCGCTGCACGGCTGCTACATCTCGGCCGTCGTCCGCTGCGCGCCGCCGGGCAACAAGCCCCTCCCCGAGGAACGGGACCGCTGCCTCGGCTACCTCGTCCGGGAGATCCGGGTCCTCCGGGCCATCCGGGTGATCGTGGCGCTGGGGGCCTTCGCCTGGGACGGCACGCTGCGCGCCCTCAGGGAACTGGGCTCCACGCCTCCCGGCCGGCGGCCGGCGTTCGGCCACGGGGTACAGGTGAGGGTGGGGCCGTACCTTGTGCTCGGCTCCTACCATCCCAGCCAACGGAACACGTCCACGAAGCTGCTCACGGAGGCGGCGCTCGACGAGATCTTCGCCACCGCTCGGCGGCTCGTCGCCGAAGAGGAGGCGTGACCATGCGACTCGGCTACGGACTCATCACCTGCGAGCGGTATCCCGGCGATCCCCGCACCTGGGCCGACCGCTACCGGGAGGCCCTCGACCTCGCCCGGCTCTGCGAGCGGGTCGGGCTCGACTCGGTCTGGACCTCGGAGCACCATTTCGTCGACGACGGCTACATGCCCTCGCTGGCAGTCACCTCGGCGGCGATCGCCGCGGTGACCGACCGCATCGAGATCGGCACCGGCGTCATGCTCGCACCGCTGCACCATCCCCTGCGCCTCGCCGAGGATGCCGCCACGGTGGACTGCATCGCCGGGGGCCGGTTCGTCCTCGGGCTGGGCGCGGGCTGGCGGGCAGAGGAGTTCGAGCGCCTGGCGATCCCACGGGACGCAGTCGGCCGGCGCCTCGGGGAGACCGTCCGGGTCCTGCGCGCGGCGTGGGGCCCGGAGCCGTTCGAGTTCCACGGGAAGGTGTTCGACATCGACCGGACCAACGTCACGCCGAAGCCACCGCGGCCGATCCCCGTCTTCATCGGCGGCAGCGCCGAGGGGGCGCTCCGGCGGGCGGGCCGCCTCGGCGACGGCTTCCTCGCCAGCACGACCCCGCTCGAGGTGTTGCCCCGCCAGGTCGCCACCGTGAGGGAGGGCCTGGTTGCCGCCGGCCGCGACCCGTCGGGATTCCGCTTCTGGATCCACGAGCCGGTCTGGGTGACCAACGACCCGGAGAAGGACATCGACGAGGCGCTTCGCCAGTACTGGTTCGTCCGGTGGAAGTACCTGGACATGGCGGGCGCCGTTGGGAGGCCATCCGACCCGCCGCCCCAGCCGCCGCCCCTGGACGACGCCACGGCTGCGACGCTTCGCGGCCAGCTCGTCTACGGGACGCCGGAGCAGGTGGCGGAGCGCATCTCCGCCTTCGGGGCCGTGCTGGGGGAGGGTGCCCAATTCATCGCCCGCGCGTATTACCCGGGACTGCCGTCGGAGCGGGCCGCCGAGTTGGTCGAATTGCTGGGCGAGGTCAGGCGCCTGCTGTAGGGACCGTCAGCCGCGAACGAGCGGCTTGTAGCGGAGCCGGTGGGGCTGGTCGGCATCGGCCCCGAGGCGGCGGTGGCGGTCCGCCTCGTAGTCCGAGAAGTTGCCCTCGAACCACCGCACCGCCGACTCGCCCTCGAAGGCGAGGACATGGGTGGCGATCCGGTCGAGGAACCAACGGTCGTGGCTGATGACCACGGCGCAGCCGGGGAAGGCGAGCAACCCCTCCTCGAGGGCGCGCAGGGTGTCGACGTCGAGGTCGTTCGTGGGCTCGTCGAGCAGGAGCACGTTGCCGCCGGCGAGCAGGACCTTGGCCAGCTGGAGGCGGTTGCGCTCGCCCCCGGAGAGCACGCCCGCCTTCTTCTGCTGGTCCGACCCCTTGAAGCCGAACGAACCGACGTAGGCCCGTCCGTGCATCTCCCGGCCCCCCACGATGAGCGTGTCGAGACCACCGGTGATCTCCTGGTACGCCGTCTTCTCCGGGTCGATGGTCTCCCGGCTCTGGTCGACGTAGGCGAACGACACCGTCGGCCCCACCCGGAGCGAGCCGGCGTCGGGCGTCTCCTGGCCCATGATCATGCGGAACAACGTCGTCTTCCCTGCGCCGTTGGGGCCGATGACCCCGACGATGCCGCCCCTCGGCAGCGAGAACGAGAGGTCGTCGATGAGGAGCCGGTCGCCGTACCCCTTGGTCAGGTGCTCGACCTCGACGACCAGCTCGCCGAGGCGGGGGCCGGGCGGGATCGTGATCTCGAGGCGCTCCGCGCGGTCGGGGGCGGCCTCGGCCTCGGCGAGCAACTGCTCGTAGCTGTTGAGCCGGGCCTTGCCCTTCGCCTGGCGGGCCCGGGGCGACAGCCGGATCCACTCCAGCTCCCGCTCCAGGGTCTGGCGCCGCCGGGCGTCGGTCTTCTCCTCCTGGGCCAGGCGCTGCTGCTTCTGCTCCAGCCAGGACGAGTAGTTGCCCTCCCACGGGATGCCTGCGCCGCGGTCGAGCTCGAGGATCCATCCGGCGACGTTGTCGAGGAAGTACCGGTCGTGGGTCACGGCGACGACCGTGCCCCCGTACTCCTGCAGGGTCCGCTCCAGCCACGCCACCGATTCGGCGTCGAGGTGGTTGGTCGGCTCGTCGAGGAGCAGCAGGTCCGGCTTCTGGAGGAGAAGCCGGCACAGCGCAACCCGCCGGCGCTCACCTCCCGAGAGCGTCGCCACCGGGGCGTCGCCCGGGGGCAGGTTGAGCGCGTCCATGGCGACCTCGAGCGTCCGGTCCAGGCCCCAGGCGCCGGCGGCCTCGATGCGGTCCTGCAGGTCGGCCTGCTCGGCGAGGAGCTTGTCGAAATCGGCCTCGGGGTCGCCCATGGCGTCGCACACCTTGTTGTACCGGTCCAGAAGGGCGGCGGCCTCGCCGACCCCTTCCGCGACGTTGCCCATCACGTCCTTGGTGGGGTCGAGGTGCGGTTCCTGGGGGAGGAAGCCCACCGAGTAGCCGGGTGTGAGGCGGGCCTCGCCCGTGTAGCCGTCGTCTTCGCCGGCCATGATCCGCAGCAGCGAGGATTTCCCCGAGCCGTTCGATCCCAGCACGCCGATCTTGGCGTCGGGGAACATCGAGATGTTGATGTTCCGCAGGACCTCCTTGTCGGGAGGGTGCACCCGGCGAAGGTCGCGCATCGTGAAGATGAACTGTGAGGGCATGGACGCCACGCTAGCAGCAAGCGCCACGCGATTGGCCTGAGCCCCGGGTCCGCTCCGGCCGGGCGGCTCAGGCCGGGTCGGCTCCCGGTTTCGGCGCCGCGTCGGAGGATGGCCACCAGCCTGCCGCCTGACCGGCCATGACGGCGGCTCCCCGGGCGACCGCCTGGCTCGTCCTCGGGCGCAGGACGGGCAGCCCCACGAGCTCCGTCTTGGCGCGTGTCCACGGGCGGCTCCCCGATCCCCCCCCGATGACGAGGAGACGCTCGGCGGCCACGAACGTGCGGACCCGTCGGGCGGCCTCGGCGGTGCGCTCCGCCAGCGCCCGCAGCAAGCCGAGCCAGATGTCCCCGGGCGCGGCGTCGGGGAATGCCGCGGGGGTGGCCGCCTGCAGGCTCGTCACGAGGTCCGCCGCGTCGACGGGGACCGCCTCCTCGGCCATGGCGTCCAGCTCGCCGAAGCCGTAGCCGAGCCGCCCGGCGGCCGCCTCCAGCACGACGCCCGCCCGGGCCGCACCGGCGAGGATCACCCAGCCCCGCCCGCCAGGAGCGACGGACACCGGGGTGCGCAGGTCCAGCGCGGTCCGCAGGTCCGGGGCCGTGGTCGTGGTGCCGAGCACCGTCTCCGCAGTGCCGACCGAGTTGACCAGGTCGCCGGGCCCGGCGCCGGCGCCCACCGCGCCGGCGAGGTGGTCGTGGCCGGCCAGGGTCACGGGGATGCCGGCGGGCAGCCCCCACCGCTCGGCGGTTGGAGCGTCGATGTGACCCATCGCCGAGCCCGCAGGCAGCACCGGCCCGAAGACCTCCATGGAGAACCCGGCTGCCGCCGCCACGTCCTCGAGCCACGTCATCTCGACGACGTCCCAGCAGCCGGTCCGCGAGGCGAGGGAGTGCTCGGTGACCTCCGTCCCCGTGAGGCTGCGCAGCACCAGCTCCGGCACGCCGAGCCAGCGTTGCAGGGCATTGGTGCCGTTGGCGACGAGCCATCCGAGCTTCGCCACCGTGGAAACGGACCGGGGCCGCTGCCCGGTCCTGAGCCCCAGGGCGTCGCCGAACTGTTCGACCAGTCGCTCCGCGACGTCCGTGCCCCGCGGGTCGTGCCAGGCGATGACCGGCGCGACCGGGGCTCCCGAGCGGTCCAGCGGGGCACCGCACTCCGCCATGCCGGCGAGCCCGACCGCGGCCACGCGCTGCCGGTCGGCGCCAAGGCTGGCCACGACGTGCTCGGTCGCCTGGAGCAGCCGATCGACCGGCATCTCGATGCGGCTGCCCTCCGAGGCGAACGGCGTCGGGCCCGCGGCGACGGCGACCTCCGTGCCCGCCGCGTCGAGCAGCAGGGCCTTGGTGCGGGTGGTGCCGAGGTCGAGCCCCAGCACCAGGTCGGCGTCCACTGGCCACATTCTGCCGCCACCCAGCGGGGGGCCGGGCTACGCTGCGCCCCGTGACCGAACTCGAAGGGACGTTGGCCGGGCTGGGAGTCGGGTGTCGGCTTCGCCGCGGTGCGCCGGATGCTGTGCCGCCTCGCGGTGGCCGGTGGGGACGATATCGGCGAGCTGGTCGAGGCCACGGGGATGCCCCACCGGCGGGTGCTGGAGGTGCTCCGTCGCCTCGGCTTCACTCCGTCGGACGACCGGACCGGGGTGGGGGAGGCGGGACTCGGCGAGCTGCGGGCGGCTCCTGCGGTGTGACGAGCGAGCGGCGCCGGACCGCCGTGGCCGCCGTAGAGGCGAAGGCCGGGGAGGCACGCATCTACTCCCGGGGCACGGCCAGCCGGGAGAGCGCGGCACCACCGTTGGCACCCGCCCTGCTCGCCGCCGTCGGGCGAGCGGACTGGTTCGACGTCAAGGAGCTGATCGATGCCGCGACCCACCACCCGCCGCCCTCCCGGTCGGGGCCGCCGCGGTCCTGGCCTGCAACGATCGCCGTCAGCCTCCACCGCTTCTACGGCTCATCCGTGACGCGGGTCCTGATGGCCGCGCCACCGAGGTCGCGCCTGCTCATCGTCGGGGACGCCCGGGCGATGACCATCGCGCACCAGGACCCGACGGCGCGCCTTGTGGCGGCGCGGTTCGCCCTCGAGGTGGTCGTGGAGCCGA
>DASPZW010000382.1:0-12654 GCA_035636055.1 Actinomycetota bacterium | reverse complement strand
TCGCGCGCGTAAGACTGGTCTTGATCACGCATGTCTCCTTCTGACGAAGGCTGGTTGAAGGAAGGCTGGATGAAGGAAGGCTGGTTGGGGGGATGCCGGGTTGGGGGAATGCCGGCGCTCTCAGGAGCCCCACAGCGCCGCACTCGCAGGATACCGATAGGCATCACCACCCCCCGGCGGCGTGGAGGGTGCCCTCCACCCGTGTCGCGCCGCTTGGAGAGCTTACGCCAAGCAACCCTTTCGAGCAAGAAGAAGTTTTTCCCCACTTCGGGGGTCTCGGTATGGGGTTCGGTGAACCGGTGGGGCCGGCACGGGGCGGTAGAATTGGGTCTTCGCTGTTCCTACCGAGGAGTGACCCGCATGGTCGAGCACGGAACTGACCGGATCAAGCGCGGCCTTGCCGAGATGCTGAAGGGGGGTGTCATCATGGACGTCACCTCGGCCGAGCAGGCCGCCATTGCAGAGGAGGCCGGCGCCGTCGCCGTCATGGCGCTCGAGCGCGTGCCTGCCGACATCCGGCGCGAGGGCGGCGTCGCCCGCATGGCCGACCCCCACCGCATCGTCGAGATCGTCGAGGCAGTCACGATCCCCGTCATGGCCAAGTGCCGGATTGGCCACTTCGCCGAGGCGCAGGTGCTCCAGGCGCTCGGCGTGGACTTCATCGACGAGTCCGAGGTCCTGACGCCCGCCGACGACCGCTACCACGTCGACAAGTGGGCCTTCACCGTCCCGTTCGTCTGCGGCGCCACCAACCTCGGGGAGGCACTGCGGCGCATCGGCGAGGGCGCCGCCATGATCCGCTCCAAGGGCGAGGCGGGCACGGGCAACGTCGTGGAGGCCGTCCGCCACCTCCGGTCGATCGGCGACGGCATCCGCCGCCTGCAGACGGCGCCGGTCGAGGAGCTCATGACCGAGGCCAAGGAGCTGGGGGCCCCCTACGAGTTGGTGCGGGAGGTCGCCGCGGCCGGCACGCTGCCGGTCGTGCTCTTCTGCGCTGGGGGCATCGCCACGCCGGCCGATGCCTCGCTCGTCATGCAGCTCGGGGCCGAGGGCGTGTTCGTGGGCTCGGGCATCTTCAAGAGCGAGGAGCCCGCGGTGCGAGCCCGGGCAATCGTCGAGGCCACCACCTACTTCAGGGACCCGGACGTGCTGGCCAAGGTGTCCCGGGGGCTCGGGGAGCCGATGCGTGGGCTCGACCTTCGGGAGATCCCGGCAGAGGAGCGGCTGGCCCCTCGCGGGTGGTGAGAGGAGGACCGGTGCGGGCAGGTGTCCTGGCGCTGCAGGGAGACGTCGCGGAGCACCGGCGCGCGCTGGAGGCCTGCGGGGCCTCGTCCGTCGAGGTGCGGACGCTCGAGGACCTCGAGGGCGTCGATGCACTCGTGATCCCCGGTGGCGAGTCAACCACGATGCTGAAGCTCATCGACCGCTACGATCTGCGGGACCCGCTCCTGAAGCGCATCGAGGCCGGCATGCCCGTCTTCGGGACCTGTGCCGGGGCCATCGTCCTCGCCGCGCGGACGTCGGACGGGGAGCCGCCCCTCGGCGTCCTGGACATCGGGGTCCGCCGCAACGCCTACGGCCGCCAGCGGGAGTCCTTCGAGGCCGAGGTGGAGGTGGCCGGGGTCGGGGTCGTCCCTGCCGTCTTCATCCGGGCCCCCGTCTTCGAGGCGCCGGGGCCCGGCGTCGAGGTGCTCGGCACGTGGGCGGAGCACCCGGTGGCGGTGCGGTCCGGCAACCTGCTGGCCATCGCGTTCCACCCCGAACTCGCGGGTACGCTCTCGATGCACCGGTATTTCCTGGAGGAGCTTGCGTAGATGTCGGGTCATTCGAAGTGGGCGGGCATCAAGCACAAGAAGGCGGTGATCGATGCCCGCCGGGGAAAGGCGTTCGCCAAGCGGCTGCGCGCCATCGAGGTCGCCGCCCGGGAGGGTGGCGGAAAGGTCGACGCCAACCCGACCCTTGCCGATGCCGTGTCCCGTGCCAGGGACGACAGCGTCCCCACCGACACCATCCTGCGGGCGATCAAGCGCGGCACCGGCGAGCTCGAGGGTGTGACCTACGAGACCCTGACCTACGAGGGCTATGCGCCCGGCGGGGTTGCGGTGCTCGTCGACGTCCTGACCGACAACCGCAACCGGGCGGCCGCCGACGTCCGGCGGATCTTCACCAAGTACGGCAGCAGCCTCGCCGAGCCGGGCGCCGTGTCGTGGATGTTCACCAAGCGGGGGATCGTCATGGTCCCCAAGGCCACGGTGAGCGAGGACGACCTGCTGGCGGTCGCGCTCCAGGAGGGGGCCGAGGATCTCTCCGACCAGGGGGACCTGTGGCAGGTGACGAGCGCCCCGCACGACCTCCCCAAGGTCCGGGCCGCCATCGAGGAGGCAGGATTCCCCGTCGAATCCTCCCTGATCACGATGGAGCCGTCGACCACGGTCGAGCTCGACCGAGACGGCGCGGGCCCGGTGCTGAAGCTGCTCGACGCGCTGGAGGAACTGGACGACGTGCAGGAGGTCCACTCCAACTTCGACCTGCCCGACGACGTCATGGCCGACCTGGCCGGCTGAAAACTCGCGAGAGGAAAACTCGGGGGAGAGGCAAAACTAAGGCCGGGGTTTCCCCCGGCCCCGCAGATTCGACCTAAAAAGGTGCGGCAGTTACTTCTTTGCGCCGGCCATTCCCCAGACGTAGCTGGCGACGATCCCGACTAGACCGATCCCCGCGAGAATCGCACCGAAGGCGCCCATGCCGGTCATATTGAAATCCCTCCGTTTCGAAAGAGGTTCCCCGAGTGGTCCCCTCAGATAGTTATTTCGACGGGTGGGGGGACTGAACTGAGCGGTTCCTTTTACGTAGTGTCGGTGGACCCAGGCTCCCCCGGATGGGGGATGGGTCAGGGAGGGCCGGACCGAAGGGTCAGTCGATGATCTGGATCGGGGTGCCCAAGGGCAGGTTCTGCTCGAGCTTGGAGACGTCGCCCGGGTGCATCCGCAGGCAGCCGTTCGAGATCTGCTTGCCCTCGACGCCGGGGTCCGCCCAGCCGTGCACGCCGATGATGCCGCCGTACGGCCAGTTGGCCAGGGTCGGGGAGAAGCCGGACAGGGCAAGGATCACCGGGTCGTACGGGGGACCCGGGGCGTCCTGGATGGCCCAGACGTAGAACGTCCCCGTCGGCGTGGGTGCCGTCGGGACCCCGATGCCGATGGGGAAGGAGTCCATCAGCTTGCCGTCACGGTAGTGGTCGATGCGGTACGTGGAGAGGGTCGCGAGCAGGAAGTCCCCCACCGTCGAGGTGGCGACCTGGTCGGCAGGCACCCATCCGGTTGTCCCGTTGGGCCGGACGGGTAGCTGGACCTGGTACCAGCCCGGCTGCGAGCCCAGCACGAGGAACGGTGTGTCCTGGCCGATCAGGTTGTGGGGCGACAGCTGGGTGACGACCTTGGCCTTGGCGTTCGGCTGGGCACGGGCCACGATCGGCTTGCCCTGGGCCGTGGCCACGGTGGAGCTGACCGGGATGGGCACGGCTGCCGTCTGGGTCGGTGCGGGCAGGTCGCTCGCGGTCGGGGTGGGGGAGGCGCTGGGCGATGCCACGGCCCCGGGCTTGGGGTGGGCCTTCTTGGGCTTGCTGCCGAAGAGGGCGCTCCACCCAATGACGCCCAGGGCGAGGAGGACGATCACGCTCACAATCGCCAGTGCCTGTGTCAACGGATGGGCGTTCGCGAGCCGGGATAGAAATCGTGTCACGGGTGTCCTCCGGGGGGGTACGTGGAGACTGGGGTCCCCGAGATTTTAACCGGTTCATCTTTTGACCGGTTCATCTTTTGACCGTTTCATCCAGGGACCAGGCGGCATACGCGAAATCCGGGCACCGTGCGACGCCTTGGTTATGATCAGACCCAAACAGCCGTTCGATCGGGAGGCAGGCACCCCAGCATGGCTCTGCGCACGATGGGCATCGATCCCGGCCTCACCCGCATGGGGGTAGGCGTCGTCGAGCAGGAGGGGAGCCGGCTGACGGCCCTCACCTGCGACACGATCGTCACCACGCCCGACGAGCCGGTCGCCCGACGGCTCGACACCGTGTTCGAGGCCCTCTCGGCGGCGGTCGAGCAGTGGCGCCCGGACGCGGTGGCGATCGAGCGCATCTTTTACAAGATGAATGCCCGCACGCTCATCCCGGTCGCCCAGGCATCGGGAGTGGTGCTGCTGGTCGCAGCCAGGTCGGGCACCGAGGTCTACGAATACGCCCCCCTCGAGGTCAAGCTGGCCGTCGTGGGGACCGGCTCGGCGTCGAAGGAACAGATGCGGTTCATGGTGGCCCGCCTGTTGCGGGGGTCGTTCCGCACCGAGACCCCCGATGCCGCCGACGCCCTCGCCGTGGCCATCTGCCACCTCCATTCCCGCAAGGTCCGGGCGTTGGGGGGAGCGCCGCGGTGATCGCCTCGCTCACCGGCGACGTCGCCGAGATCACGCCCGGGGCCGCCGTCCTCGAGGTGGCGGGCGTCGGCTACCTCGTGCACGCGCCCGCTCCGGTGCTGGCCGGGCTGCGGCGGGCCGAGAGGGTGCGCCTGCTGACGCACCTGGTCGTCCGCGAGGACTCGCTGACGCTCTACGGCTTCCGGACCGCCGACCAGCGGGAGCTGTTCCAGACGCTCATGGGGGTGACGGGCGTCGGCCCGAAGCTGGCCCTCGCCGTCCTGTCGGTGTTCGAGCCGCAAGGGCTCCGCCAGGCGGTGGCCGCCGGCGACGTGGACGCCCTGACCTCGGTGCCCGGCGTCGGGCGCCGCGGGGCGCAGCGGATACTGCTGGAGCTCAAGGACCGCCTCGACATCGTGGTGGACGACAACGCCGTCCCCGGCTCGGCCCTGGTGGAGGCTCGGGCTGCCCTCGCCGGACTCGGGTACACGCCGGCGGAGTTGCGGGGGGTCGTCGAGGGTGTCGCCCTCCCGGGTGCCTCGGTCGAGGACATGGTCCGGGCCGCCCTGAAGCAGCTTTCCGGCCGGGAGCCGGCCAAGGCATGAGGCGCCCCGCCCCCGGTCGTTGCGGAGTGAGCATCGTTCTTTGTATGAACAACATCGGATATCGATGCTCCTCGCACAAAGAAGGTTGCGCCAAGGAAGGTTCGGATGGATAGCGAAGGGCGGATCCTGGCCCCCTCCGTCGCTCCCGACTCAGGGGAGCCCGTCGAAGAGCTGGAGGTCGAGCGCTCGCTCCGGCCCCTGTCCCTCGACGACTTCGTCGGCCAGGCCTCGACCAAGGAGCACCTGTCGATCATCCTCGACGCCGCAAAGGCACGGCAGGAGGCCGCCGACCACCTCCTGTTCGCCGGCAGCCCGGGCCTGGGAAAGACGACCCTCGCCCACATCGTGGCGGCGGAGCTCGGTGTGGGGTTCAGCATCACCTCCGGCCCGGTACTGGAACGGGCGGGGGACCTGGCAGCCATCCTCACCAATCTCGAGGACTGCGACGTGCTGTTCATCGACGAGATCCACCGCCTGTCCCGCGCGGTCGAGGAGATCCTCTACCCGGCGATGGAGGACTTCCGCCTCGACATCGTCATCGGCAAGGGACCGTCAGCCCGGTCGATCCGGGTGGACATCCCCCGCTTCACCCTCGTGGGCGCGACCACCCGCACCGGCATGCTGACCTCGCCGCTGCGCGACCGGTTCGGCTTCACCGGCCGGCTCGACTTCTACGAACCCCCCGAGCTGGCGGCGATCATCCGGCGGTCGGCCGCCATCCTCGCCATCGACCTCGAGCCTGACGCCGGGGAGGAGATCGCGGTGCGGTCCCGAGGGACCCCCCGCATCGCCAACCGGTTGCTACGCAGGGTCCGGGACTATGCGCAGGTGCGCGCCGCCGGGCGGATCACCATGGCGGTCGCCCGCGACGCCCTGGACATCTTCGAGGTCGACCCCGAGGGTCTCGACAAGGTCGACATGGCCATCCTGAGCGCCCTGGCGCAGCGCTTCCGCGGGCGGCCGGTGGGGCTCACGACGCTGGCGGTGGCGGTGGGCGAGGAGCCGGACACGATCGAAGACGTCTACGAGCCGTACCTGCTCCGGAAGGGATTCATCCAGCGGACGCCGAGGGGGCGCCTCGCCACGCTGTCCGCGTACGAGCACCTGGGCCTCCGGGACGCCTTCGAACGTCTCGTCTAGACACCACTGGTCTGGATACACTGGTCTCCATGCACGATCTCGCGCTGCACCTTGCAGCCCAGCAGCTTGCCGCTACCAAGAGTTCAGGATCATCCCTCTCCCTCCTGGTCCCGCTGCTGCTGCTGGGCGCGTTCTTCTACATCTTCATGATCCGGCCGCAGAAGCGGAAGGTGCGCCAGCACGAGGACCTCGTCAGCAGCCTGGTTCCCGGCGACGAGGTCGTGACCATCGGCGGGATCGTCGGCTACATCAAGTCGGTGCACGACGACTTCGTCAACCTCGAGATCTCCGACGGTTGCGTCATCCGGGTGCTTCGCCAGGCGGTCGGCCGGAAGGTGGAAGCGCCAAGCCTCGACACAACTCCCGGCACCGCAGGGCTTGAGGGAACTGCTGGAACTGACGATACAGAGTAGGTTATGGCCCTCCAGGCGGCGCACGATCGCGCCGGGCGCGCAAGCGCAACCCCCTCCCCCACGACGAACCTGATGATCAACCTTCCCGACGTGAAGGCCCATCCCGCCGTGAAGGCGTTCATCCGGCTGGCCGACGAGTCCCTCGGGCGGCTGGGCTATACCGAGCACGGCTTCCGGCACGCGAAGATCGTGGCGAGGGATGCCCGCAAACTACTGAAGGGCCTGGGCTACGAGAAGCGGGTGCCCGAGCGTGCCGCCATCGCCGGCTACCTCCACGACATGGGCAACTTCATCTCCCGCGCCGGCCACCCGCAGTCCGGGGCCGCCATCTCGTACCAGATCCTGACAGAGCTCGGCATGCCGTTGAAGGACATCGGTATCGTGCTCGGGGCCGTCGGCAACCACGAAGAGGGGATCGGCCAGCCGGTCTCGCCCGAGGGGGCCGCGCTGATCCTTGCCGACAAGGCGGACGTGCACCGATCCCGGGTGCGGAACAAGGACCTCGATACCTTCGACATCCACGACCGGGTGAACTTCGCTGCCGAGTCGAGCATCCTTTCCGTGGACGCCGAGCACCGGACGCTCACCCTGGAGCTGCGCATCGACACGACGATCTCCAAGATCATGGAGTATTTCGAGATCTTCCTGGAGCGCATGGCGATGTGCCGGCGCGCGGCGGAGTTTCTCGACTGCCAGTTCCGGCTCGTCATCAACGGGACCGAACTTCTGTGAGCTCACTCGTTCAGGTAAAGTCGGTCAGGTGAAGGCCACCCGCCGTTTCGTCACATCCGTGGTCCTGGTGGCGATCGTGGTCGCCGGGTTGCTCGCGACCGTCATCGTCGGCGGGATGAAGCCCAAGCTGGGCCTCGACCTGCAGGGCGGCCTGAGCGTCGTCCTGACCGCTCCGAAGGGGACCCCGTCGGACAAGGTCGACGAAGCGGTGAACATCCTTCGGAACCGCATCGACCGGGCGGGGGTCGGCGAGCCCCAGATCTCCCGTGAGGGCAGCAACAACGTCCTCATCGAGATCCCCGGGGTGAAGGACCCCCAGGCGCTCCTCACCCTCGTCGGCCAGACGGCCCAGCTGCAGTTCCGGCCGGTGCTCAGTGTCCTGAACCCCGGCGACCCCGGGTACGCGACCGCCACGGTCTCCGCGTCGGCCGACGCCAAGGACCAGCAGGTCACGCTCGGTGGCGTCAACTCCACGGACAAGGCCAAGTACGTCCTCGGCCCGGTGGCCGTGGACGGCTCGGGGGTCTCCGGCGCCACGGCCGTCGTCTCCCCGACCACCGGCCAGTGGTCCGTGAGCCTGGACTTCAAAAGCGATGCCCAGAAGGCGTGGGGCACCTTCACGGGCAAGCTGGCGTGCAACACCGGTGTGACCCGGGAGATCGCCATCGTGCTGGACAACGTGGTCCAGTCGGCTCCGCAGGTGAACACGGACGTCGTCTGCAACACGGGGATCCCCGGCTCCACCCAGATCACCGGGAACTACACCCAGACCGACGCCAAGAACCTCGCCCTCGTGCTCGCCACCGGTGCCCTCCCCGTCAAGCTGACCCAGTCGACGGTCCAGAGCGTGTCGCCCACCCTCGGCAAGGCCTCGCTGCGGGCGGGCCTCATCGCCGGGGTGCTCGGCCTGGCCCTGGTCATGATCTACGTGGCCATCTACTACCGGTCGCTCGGCCTCCAGACCTGGATCGGCCTGCTGACGTTCTCGGCGTTCACCTACGCGCTCGTCGTCCTGCTCGGACGGTTCATCGGGTGGAACCTGACCCTTGCCGGCATCGCGGGCCTCATCGTGTCGATCGGTATCACGACCGACTCCTACATCGTGTTCTTCGAACGCGTCAAAGAGGAGGTCCACGCCGGCAAGTCGCTGCGGTCCTCGATCGACCGCGGCTTCCACAGCGCCCTGCGGACGCTGCTGACCGCCGACTCGGTCACGTTCATCGCGGCGGCGATCCTCTTCCTCCTCGCCGTCGGCTCGGTCAAGGGCTTCGCGTTGACGCTGGGGTTGGCGACCGCCCTCGACGTCGCCCTGTTCCTCGCGCTGACCTACCCCCTTGCCGCCCTCCTGGCCCGCAGCCAGCTGTTCTCGTCGGGGCGCCTCATCGGGATGAAGGCGGCCCTGGAGGGGTCCGGTTCCACGGGCCTGCTGCGCAAGATCTACCGCAGCGAGTTCGCCATCGACTTCATCGCCAAACGCAAGCGCTGGCTGGGCTTCTCCGCCGCACTGGTGGCCATCTCGGCCCTCGCCCTCATCCCGGGGATCCGGGGCCTCAAGTACGGGATCGACTTCCGGGGTGGCTCGATCTTCAAGGTGCCGCTCTCCAAGAACGTGTCGGTGCCCGATCTCAAGAGCGCCCTGAAGCAGGCCGGCGTGCCGACGGCGGAGGTGCAGATCTTCACCGACCGCCTCCCCCCGCATGCAAGGTCGGCCAACATCCAGACGGAATCGATCACCAACCCGGCCGAGCAGACCAAAGTGCTCGAGTCCCTGTCCAAGGCCACCGGGACGCAGGCAGCGCAGATCAGCGTCGACGTCGTCGGCAGCACCTGGGGTGCCCAGATCACCACCAAGGCCGTCGAAGGCCTGATCGTGTTCCTCATCGTCGTGATCATCTACATGGCGTTCCGCCTCGAGACCAAGATGTCGGCCGCCGGCATCGTCGCCCTGCTCCATGACCTGGTGATCACCGCGGGCATCTATGCCATCTCCGGGCTGCAGGTCACGCCGGCCACGGTCATCGCCGTGCTGACCATCCTCGGGTACTCCCTGTACGACACCGTCGTGGTGTTCGACAAGATCAAAGAGAACGTCATCCTGCCGTCCAACGCCAAGAAGTCGTACCGCCAGATCGCCAACGACGCGATGAACCAGACGCTGATGCGGTCGATCAACACGTCGCTCTCGACCCTGATCCCGGTGGGGAGCCTGCTGTTCGTCGGCAGCTTCCTGCTCGGGGCCGACACCCTGCGTGACCTGGCCCTCGCCCTGTTCGTCGGCATCGCAGCCGGAACCTACTCGTCGATCTTCGTGGCCACGCCGCTGCTCACGATCATGAAGGAGAAGGAACCCCGCTACGCGGCCCTCGCCGCCGCCAAGGCCAGGATTGCCGCCGCCGACGCCAGGACGGATGCCCGAACGGACGCCAGGTCCGACGCGCGGGCCGACGCCAAGACGGGGGCCCAGGCCAAGCCCACCCCGTCCGCCGCCTTGGCCAAGCCCACGCCGACGCGGCCGCCCGCCCGGCCCGCCCGGGCGGAGGACAAGGTCGACTCGACGGTGGGCATCACGCCCGAGGGGGTCGAGGACTCGCTCAACAGCGACGGCGAGGACGACGACGAGGAGCCGCTGGAGGCTCCCGCCAGGTCGGCCGCCTCCCGGCCGGCGCGGCCGGGTGGAACCCCCGGCACGCGGGTGCAGCCCCGCCGGAACAGCAGCCGGAGCAAGCGCAAGAAAGGCCGCCGCTGAGCGAGGAGGCGGCCGCCAGGGGGCTCAAGGGGCCCGGGCCGCCCGTGGACTGGCTGAAGGCTTACGTCCGGGACATCCCCGACTTCCCCCAGCCGGGGGTCGTCTTCAAGGACATCACCCCGTTGCTCGGCGACGTCGTCGCCTTCTCCAGTGTCATCGACCTGCTCGTCGTGGCCTTCGGCCGGGGGAACATGGACAAGGTCTGCGGCATCGAGGCCCGCGGCTTCATCCTGGCCTCGCCGGTCGCCTACCACGCGGGGGCCGGCTTCTTCCCCATCCGCAAGGCCGGCAAGCTGCCGGGGCCGACCGTGGCGGAGAGCTTCACCCTCGAGTACGGCGAGGCGACGCTGGAGGTCCACCGGGACGCCGTGTCGCCCGGCGACCGGGTCCTCATCGTTGACGACGTCCTCGCCACCGGGGGCACGGCAGCCGCCGCGGCCCGCCTCATCGAGCGCCTCGGCGCCACCGTCGCCGGCTTCGCCTGCCTCATCGAGCTGGAGCTCCTCGGGGGCCGCTCCCGGCTCGGCGACTACGACGTCGTCTCCCTGATCCGGTATCGATGAAGCCCGAAGGAGGGAGTGGGACATGCGCGTCTGCCTGATGATCGAAGGCCAGGAGGACGTCAGCTGGGAGGCCTGGGTGGCGGTGGCCGGCGCCTGCGAGCAAGCGGGTCTCGACGCGCTCTTCCGCTCCGACCACTACCGCTCCGTCATGGGCCGCGCCGAGCGGGGGTCGCTCGACGCCTGGGCGACCATTGCCGGGCTGTCGGCGGTGACCGAGCGGATCCGGCTGGGGACGCTCGTCTCGCCCGCCACGTTCCGGCACCCCTCGGTCCTGGCCAAGATGGCGGTGACCGCCGACCACATCTCCGGGGGCCGTATCGAGCTCGGGCTGGGCGCGGGGTGGCTCGAGGAGGAACACACCGCCTACGGCTTCGAGTTCCCCCCAGCCGATGTCCGCATGGCGGTGCTGGCCGAGCAGCTCGAAATCGTGCACCGCTCCTGGTCGGAGGTAGGATTTTCGTTCGCCGGCACGCACTACACGGTGACCGGACTCAACGCCCTCCCCAAACCCGTGCAACGCCCGCATCTCCCGTTGATCGTCGGGGGGCGGGCCGGCCCGCAGAGCGCGGCCCTCGCTGCCCGCTGGGCGGACGAGTACAACACCGTGTTCGCCTCGCCCGAGGTCTGCCGCAAGCGGCGGCTGCGGCTTGAGCGGGCGTTCGAGGAGGCCGGCCGGAACGACCTGCGCTTCTCCCTCATGACGGGCTGCATCGTCGGTGTTGGGGGGCGTGAGGTGGAACGCCGGGTGCGGGCGGTCATGGACCGCTCCGGCCAGTCGGGGGACGTCCTGGCCTGGGTCGGTTCGCACACATCGGAATGGGTGATCGGCACGGTTGGCGAGGTGGTGGACCGCCTGGGCGAACTCGAGGAAGCCGGCGTGGAGCGCGTGATGCTCCAGCACCTGTGCCACGACGATCTCGACATGGTGCACCTGCTCGGCAGCGAGGTCGCCCCACGAGTGGCCTAGTCCGGCCTGGTCCGGGTTGACCGGGTGGCCGGGTACGGCCCCCCGGATCAGCTTTGGGCGGGCACAGCCTTGATCTCGTAGGCGCAGCGGGGCGCTCCGGCGACCATGTGGAGGATCCGCTCGACGGAGGCCTCCGGCAACACGGCCCGGATGAAGTCGATCTCGCTCGTGCAGGCCTGCCCGTAGCGCTGGGCCACCGCCCAGATGGCGCAGTTGTGCTCGCTGATGCACCACACGCCTGGCCGCAGCTTCTCGGCGGTGGCGAGGTACCCGTCCTCGTCCAGGATCCGGGCGAGCTCCTCGACCTTGGCCCCGAGGCTGCTGCAATGGGCGAGGCGGGCCTGCGCATTGGTGATCCGGTGCTGCCGGCGTTTGGCGAACAGGTCGTTGAGCAGGCTGGCGTCCGAGTCGGCGACGTAGCCGAGCAGCTCGTTCGTGAGCTCGCCGTAGGCCTTCGGGAAGAGCGAGTCGGCGGCAGCGGTGACGCTGTAGCGCAGGGTGCGGCGGCCTCGCCGTGGCGACGCTGCCGGCATCTCGGTTGCCTCGACGAGCCCGTCGCGGGCCAGGGCCCCAAGGTGCTGGCGGGCGCCGCTGACGCTCATCCCCAACTGGCGGGCGAGCTGCTCCGCCGAGGCATCGCCCCGTCGGCGCAGCGCGTAGAGGACGGCGCGCCGTCCCGCCGGCAGCGTCTGGGCCGCGGGGGCCTGATCGGTGGAGGTCATCGTGTGGAGTCTCGCAGGATCAGGTGGCTGTCGCCGAACTCGTGCCAGAGGTAGCCGAGCTCGAACGCCCGGTGGTAGGCGGCACACAGCGGCCCTGGCCCGGCGAAGGCCTCGAGCATCTGGAGGTGCGACGACGCTGGCTCGTGCCAGCCGGTCAGGAGCCCGTCGATCGAGGGGACCGGCGATGCGGGCGTGACCACGACGTCGGTCCATCCGTGGCCGGGGTGGACGCTGCCGCGGTCGTCGGTGACGGTGGCCAGAGCCCGCACGACGGTGGTGCCCGCGGCGATCACCCGGCCGCCGCGGCGCCGGAGAGCGTTGATCGTTGCTGCCGTGGTACTTGGCACGTGGTA
>DASPZW010000381.1:0-3178 GCA_035636055.1 Actinomycetota bacterium | reverse complement strand
GAAGTAGTGGGTGAAGCGGATCCCCATCGCACGGCCGACGACCCAGTGGGTCAGGCTGTGCGTGCTCACGGCAAGGGCGCCGAAGCCTCCGAGGAACACGAGGCTCCGGGCAAGGCTGGAGAACCGGGGTGCCAGGGCGATGGCGGCGACCCCGACGCCCGTTCCCGCCATCAGGGCCAGGTTGCCGGCCCACACCGGTGCCCGGAGCCGCACCTGCGACTCGAACGAGCGCCGGTCGATCGCCGCGATCCGCTCCGCGAAGTCCTCCGCCACCGCCCGGTCCCGGCGGGCGTGGTCCACCGCCTTCCAGAAGCCGGTCCCGCCCAGGGGACGGCCCTCGGACACCGCGGCGGCCGCCCGCTCCAGGGCCGCCGGGATGTCCACCGCCGCACGGCCGGGGCGCCGGGGGCTCATGCCCCTCCCCCGGCCGGCGCCTGAGGTTCCTGGGGTTCCCGGGGAAGCTCCCCGAGCAGGGGTGCCAGCATCGGCGCCAGGCGGCCGGCGGTCTCGAAGAGAGCCGCCGCTCGGGAATGGTCGTGGTCAAGGTGCGAGAGCAGATCCACGCCCAGGTACAGGGCGATGATCCCGAACGCAAGCGGTCGGGGCTGGATCACGCCACCCACCAGGCTCCCGAGCAGCGAACCGGCAAGGAGGCCGGACAGCTCGTCCTCGACGAGCTCGACCCACGGCTCCATCCGGGCAACGACCTCGGGGCCGAGGTCGGGCCTGGCCAGGCTCCCGGCGATCAGCTCCGAGATGACCGTGATGTGGCCGGTCTGCAGGTCCTCCCGGTACAGGTCGGTGGCCATGCGGATGCGGTCCTCGATCGTCGTTCCCGGCCGGCGGACCGCCTCCCGGTAGCGGGCCATCCTGTCTGCGCTCGTGCGGTCCAGCGCGGCGAGCAGGAGGTCGTTGAGGGTTCCGAAATGGTAGAAAATTAACGCTTGGTTGAAGTTGCCCCGGCGCGCGATCGCCCGGGCACTTGTACCGGCAAAACCTTCCTCCTTCAACGTCTCCAGGGCGGCGATGACGATGCGTTCCTTCGTTGTCGCAGGTGACTGGTGAGTTTGAGCAGGCGGTTTGAGCATACGCTCAATCCTGCGCTGCCGTAGGGATTCTGTCAAGACACTTTTTTCGGGGTCCAAAAAGATGCATCAGCGGCAACCGGTCGACTAGGATGCGGGCGAAAGAACGGAAGGAAGGGGGGAGGTCCTATCCGAGGTTTCGTCGTTAGCCTGCTTGCTGTAGGGCTGTGGTTGGTGGTCATCGCCGCAGTCGCCTGGATGGTTCACTCGACGCCGGATTCGAATCGCAGCATCCGGCGCTTCCGCAAGGCTCGCCGGAGCCTTGCTCCTCAAAGTCGGCGCCACCGGGCATCCGTGGCCGCCGCATCGGAGCCCTCGACCGTCGTCGTCATGTCTTCGCCCCGCCGAGCCCGGACGGAGCGGATCATCGACCTGCGCGAGCGTGACCCCGAGCCCGGCCCCGCACGGTGGCCGGCCGACGGGTGGTCGCTCGGCAGCCTGGCTCCCCTGGCTCCCAGCGGGCCCCGATTCGCCTGGGCAACGGCAGGTGCCTTACCGTCGCTGCGCACGAGTGCCCCCGAGGGCGTCCGGCGCCCGGCGCACAACGACGTGACCCGCTCGCAACACCGTGAGGCCCCCCGGGCTCCACGGCCGCACGTGGCCAGCGCCCCACGGCCGCAGGTGGCCAGGAACCCCCGCCCCACCCCCGTGACCCCCAGGAGCCCCCAGCGGCCCAGTCCTCAGCCGGTCGCTCCGAGGGTGCCCGGGGCATCCGCCCCACGGCCAGGGGCATCCGCCCCACGGCCAGGGGCATCCACCGCACGGCCCGCTCCGGCTCCGCGCCCGGCTCCGGCTCCGCGCCCGGCTCCGCAGGTGCGCATGTCGGCGCCCCGACCGGCAGCCCGGCCGGTGACTCGGCAGCCGGTAGCCAAGGAGCCGGTCCGCCGGATCAACGTCGACGAACGGCCCCACCACGCAGCGATCGGCCACGCCGCCCACCCGGCCTCCGCCGCAGGGGGCCCGGCTCGCTGGAGGGTCATCGACCTGACCGAGCCCACGCCCAGGGAGTACACGGTTCCCGCACCCTCGCCGATGCGGATCGCAGGCGGCCGGCGGGAATCCGAGGCCCGCCGCTGGGGACCCGCCACCCATACCGAGGCCTGGAGCAGCATGGCCGCCGGTGCCGAGGGCCAGGGCGCACCCCGTCCGCTCCCCGCCTTCTTCCGCCTCGACCCGCTGCAGTCCGGCAGCGAGGCAGGCTCGCGGGCTCAGTAGATCGCCCTGCGGCAGGGCCTGCGGCAGGCCCGGCGGATCGCCCGGCTGCAGCCCCGGCCGCGGGTCGGGTGCTGATCGGCACCGCATCCTGGACCGACAAGACCCTCGTCAGCAGCGGGGCCTTCTACCCGTCCGAGGCCAAGAAGCCCGAGGACCGGCTGCGCTTCTACGCAAGCCGGTTCCCAGTCGTCGAGGTGGATTCCACCTACTACTACCCACCGACCGAGCGCAACGCCGCCCTCTGGTCAGAGCGCACGCCGGCCGACTTCACCTTCGACATCAAGGCCTACTCGCTGCTGACCAAGCACCCCACCCGCCCGGATTCCCTCGCAGAGGACCTCCGCGCCGAGGTGCCCCCGGAGGGCCGGGACAAGCGCTTCCTCTACGCCTCCCACCTGCCGGACCACGTCGTCGACGAGGTCTGGCGCCGTTTTGCGGAGGCCCTCATGCCGTTGCATTCCGCCGGCAAGCTCGGCGCTGTCCACTTCCAGTTCCCCGAGTGGTTCCTTCCCGGACGTGAGAACCGCTCCTACATCCTGGAGGCTGTCGAACGGCTCCCCGACTACCAGGTGGCCGTCGAGTTCCGCAACGCCGCATGGATGAACGAACGCAACGCAGACCGGACCCTCGGCTTTCTCCGCGACCACAACATCCCCTACACCTCCGTCGACATGCCCCAGGGGTTCGTCTCGAGCCTCCCACCCCTGGCCGCCGTCACCACCCCGAAGCTCGCCTATGTCCGGTTCCACGGCCGCAACGTCGAGCAGTGGAAGGGCAAGCACGACACCGCCACCCCCCGGTTCGCCTACCTCTATTCCGAGGACGAACTCCGCGAGTGGGTCCCGAAGATCCGGGACCTCGCCAGCCAGGCAAACGAG
>DASPZW010000380.1:0-5538 GCA_035636055.1 Actinomycetota bacterium | reverse complement strand
AGCGGCCGCTACACCGCCGAAGACTGGCTCCAGATCTACGCCGCGCACGGCCACGACCACGCCGGCCACGAGCACGCCGAGCTCTCCGCCAACGAGATCGCCGCGGCCAAGGAGCGCCAGGTGGCCGACGCCGAAGTCGGGGTCCCCCTGGGGCAGGAAAGAGCCGGGACCGGGGTCGGTCCCTCCGACGTCACGCTCGATCTCGCCAAGCACCTCGCCGGCGGCGAGCAGGTCCTCCTTGCCACCGCCATCCGTACCGACGGGGCCCCCCCGTGCCAGCCGGGCCAGAAGCTGCTGCTCGGCGCCGGCGGGCCGCTGTCGGGGACGCTCGGATGCTCGGAGTTCGATGTCTCCGCCGCAGCGGATGCCGAGGAGGTCCTGGCGACCGGCCGGCCGGTGCTGCGGACCTACCACCACGACCTCGGGTCCGTCGAGGTCTACCTCGAGCCCTACTTGCACCGGCCGCGCCTCGTCGTCCTGGCGGCGACACCAATCGCCCTGTGGCTGCTGCGATGGGGCAAGGACCTCGGCTACGAGGCGATCCTGGTGGAGTCCCGGTCGGAGTGGATCACCCCGGAGCACCGCGGCGCCGCCACCCGGGTCGTCGCCGATGCGAGCGAGTTGAAGGACGCCCCCGGTGGGGAGATGGAGGTCGTGGCCACCGACCACGACGCCCCCGACGTCTCCAAGCAGGTGGCGTCGCTGCTCGGCCACACGCCGCGCTTCGTCGGGATCATGGGCAGCGCCCGGCACACGGGAGCCCACCTGGCGGACCTCAGGAAGATGGGGGTCCCCGACGAGCAGGTGGCCCGGATCCAGTCACCGGTCGGCTTGAACATCGGTGCCAAGACGCCGCCCGAGATCGCCCTGTCGATCCTCGGGGGCCTGATCGCTGCCCGCACCGGCCGCCCCGGGGGCTGGATCGACACCCGGACGAGCCGTTGAACTCCGTCGTGAGCGCCCCCCAGACGACCGTCATAAGAATTGGGCTGCCTCTTATGATGAGCCGAGCATGAAGATCCGGCTGCTGATGTTCGGTGCCCTGTCGGCAACGACCGGCGTCAACGAGCAGTACCTCGAATTGCCCGAGAACGCGACGGCCGGTGCGGTGCTCCGGTGGGTCGCCACCGAGTACCCCGAGGTCGGCCCGATGCTCGCCCGGGTGTCGGTCGCCGTCAACCTCGAGACCACGGGACTGGATCGCGTCCTCGCCCCCGAGGACGAGGTGGCCCTGCTTCCTCCGGTGGCCGGCGGTGCGGGTGCGGCCAAGATCACCACCGGCGTCCGGAGCGACGCCGTCCCCATCGACGAGGTGATGGCGCTCGTCGCCGATCCGAGCGCCGGTGGCACTGTGGTGTTCGTCGGGACGGTCCGGGCACGCTCGGAGGGCTGGGGCGATGTTGACCAGCTCGACTACTCGATCTACCTGGAGATGGCCGAGCCGGTACTGCGCAAGGTGGCCGAGGAGGCCGCCGAGCGCTGGCCGCTCAACGGCGTCTGCATCCTGCATCGCGTCGGCGACCTGCCAGTCGGGGAGCAGACCGTCATCGTCGCCTGCTCGGCCCCCCACCGCCAGGAGGCGTTCGAGGCCGCCCGTTATGGCATCGACGAGGTCAAGCAGCGGGTGCCGGTGTGGAAGAAGGAGGTCGGCCCGTCCGGCGAGCGGTGGATCGGGATCGACACGCCGGCAGAGGCCCCGCCCGTAGCTCACGCGACGTCCGCGGAGCCCGCCCGATGAGCAACGCCATGCTCCCCCAGGACGTCGCACGGGCGCTCCTCTCCGTCGAGGACGCCCAGCGCCGCATCATGGACGTCATCAAGCCGCTGCCCCCGGTCGAGCTGCCGCTGCTCGAGGCCTGGGGGTGCATCCTGGCCGCCGACGTCACCGCCGAGTACGACATCCCGACCTTCCCGTCATCGTCGATGGACGGCTACGCCGTGCGGGCCGAGGACATCCGGGGGGCGTCGGCGTCGAGCCCCGTCTCCCTTCGGAAGGTCGGCGAGGCCCCCATCGGGCACCCGCCGGCGGACCCGGTCGGGCCAGGCGAGTGTGTCTGGATCGCAACCGGCGCTCCGGTGCCCGAGGGATCGGACTGCATCGCCCCCATCGAGGAGGTGGAAGTGGACGGCGACACGATCCGGGTCCTGAAGGAGTTCGGGCCGGGCTCGTTCGTTCGCCCCGTCGGCCAGGATCTGCGTACCGGCGACGTCGTCGTCAGGGCCGGCCGGCGGCTGCTCGGCGCCGAGCTCGGCGTGCTGTCCTCGGCCGGTTACCCGAAGGCGCTCGTCCATCCCCGGGTGCGGGTCGCCGTGCTCTCCACCGGCGACGAGCTGATCGAGCCCGGCGACACCGCGGCCTACGGCCAGATCACCGATGCCAACTCGTTCACCCTGTGTGGCAACCTCGCCGAGGCCGGCGCTGTGCCGCTGCGCCTCGGGATCGTCGCCGACGACGAGGACAAGCTGCGGGCCGCCATCATGGACGGCCTCGCCGAGGCCGACGTTTTCATCACCTCGGGCGGCGTTTCGGTCGGCCAGCGCGACGTCGTGAAGCGAATCCTCGAGGGCCTCGGGACGATCGAACGGTATAAGGTCGCGATGCAGCCCGGGGCGCCGCAGGCCTTCGGGATCGTCGACGGCAAGCCGTTCTTCGGCCTGCCCGGCAACCCCGTCTCGGTGTTTGTGTCCTTCGAGCTGTTCATCCGGTCGGCGCTGCTGGCGATGATGGGCCACACCTCGCTCACGCGCCCGGAGATCACGGCGGTGCTGGAGGAGGACATCGGCGGTCCGCCGGAGAAGGCGCGGTACTCCCGTGTCCTGGTGACGGGGACGCCGGGGGCCTGGCGAGCCCGGCCGACGGGCGCCCCGGCCTCGCACCTGCTCGCCACGGTGTCGCGTGCCAACGGGCTCGCCGTCATTCCCGCCGGCACGGCAGTGGCCAATGCCGGTGACGAGGTCGCGGTCAGCCTCTTCCGGGACCGGCGCCTGCTCGACGGGGAGGGCTGAACCACTCGCCCCAGACGGTCAACAGGCGGCGGGACGGGTATGGTTCCAGGTACAACCATCCAGAAGGACTTGAAGGCACGGCCGGCGCCAACGGGTCGGCCCGGACAATAGAGGAGGTGTTCAGATGGGGATTCACACGCTGCCACCGCTGCCCTACGCGTACGACGCGCTCGAGCCATACATCGACGCTCGCACGATGGAGATCCACCACACCAAGCACCATCAGACCTACGTCGACAAGCTGAACGCAGCGCTGGACCAGCTGGCCGACAACGACCTCAAGAACATGCCGGTCGAGGACCTGATGCGCAACTTCGGCAAGGTTCCCGAGGACAACCGGGGCCCGATCCGCAACCACGGTGGCGGCCACGCCAATCACTCGTTGTGGTGGACCATCCTGAGCGGCGAAGGCGGCGGCGAGCCGAGCGGGTCCATCGGCAAGGCGATCGAGGACACCTTCGGCACCTTCAAGGAGTTCCAGGGCAAGTTTAACGCCGTCGCTATGAACCACTTCGGCAGCGGCTGGGCGTGGCTGGTGACCGTCGGCAAACGCCTGGTCATCTACAGCCTCCCAAACCAGGACTCGCCGCTCATCGGTGGCGACACCCCGGTTCTCGGCCTCGACGTCTGGGAGCACGCCTACTACCTCAAGTACCAGAACCGGCGGCCGGAGTACATCGACGCCTTCTGGAACGTCGTGAACTGGGACGAGGTCAGCCGTCGCTACGACGAGGCGACGAAGCGGGCGTAGGACCAGAGTGACAGGTTGCGCCGTATCCTTGATCGGCGGGTGAACGTGGGGCCGGAGCTGAGGGGAGAATCCGATGGCCGAAGAAGAGGAGAACGAGCGACCCAACAAGCTGCCTGTGGAGGGAGCCAACGCCCTGGCGGCACTGCGTGACCTCTGGGGGAAGACCGGTCGCGAGCGTGACTTCATGGAGCACGGCGCCGAGGAATCGGGCCGGGCCACGATGGAGCAGATCATCGGCAAGGTCGGCTACGAAGACCTCGAGCACTTCGCCGAAGGCGAGGCCACCACGGATACCCACGCTGCCGGCCAGCGACTCAGCGCCGCCTGGAAACGGACCATGGAGCGCGAGGGCAAGATCGTCCACCAGGGCACCAGCATGAGCGACCTCATGCGCGGCAAGCGGGTGGAAGAGGGCGTCAAGGGCGGCAACCAGGAACGGCCGCCCTGGGAAGGCGACGAGGACTAGAGGGCCGCGTTGACCCGGCGACGGGCCGGCGCTACAGTGAGCAGCCTTGGGGGTCATCAAGCAGGAGGTGCGCACGTGGGAGTGTTCAGCCGCAAAAGGAACCAGACTGGCGAGGGTCAGGCGCCCGCCAGCGCGCCGCAGCCGACCGGAATCCCTGACTACGGGTTCAACCAGCCGAAGGCGGTGGCCCCGTCGAACGTGACCGATCTGCTCAAGCAGACGTCGTACCCCCAGGGCGCCGAGGGCTTCGCCAGCTTCCCGGGCCGTGAGCGGACCACAAGCTACCGCCAGCAGTCCGGGTGGTCCCGTCACACCTACGACACGATCAACTAGCTTTCTAAGAAGTTCCACGAAGCGGATGGCCCGCAAGGGGTCGTCCGCTTCGTTGTGTCGGGGCCTCGTTGTGTCACGGCCTCGGTAGCATGGTCTTGTCGAGAGGGTGAGCGCACAGCACAATGCCGAACCGACTGCAGAACGAGACGAGCCCGTACCTCCTCCAGCACGCCGAGAACCCGGTGGACTGGTACCCGTGGGGCGACGAGGCCTGGGCGCGGGCGGTGGCCGAGGACAAACCGGTCTTCGTCTCCATCGGCTATGCGAGCTGCCACTGGTGCCACGTCATGGAGCGAGAGTCGTTCTCGGACCCCACCATCGCCGAGCTGCTCAACCGGGACTTCGTCTCCATCAAGGTGGACCGGGAGGAGCGGCCCGACCTCGACGCCCTCTACATCGAGGCCCTCCAGACCCTGACGGGGTCGGCGGGGTGGCCGCTGACGCTGTTCCTCACCCCCGAGCGCAAGCTGTTCTTCGGCGGCACCTACTTCCCGCCGAAGGCTCGGGACGAGCTTCCGTCCTTCACCTCGGTGCTGATGTCCGTGACCGAGGAGTGGAAGGACAATCGGCGAGACCTGCTTGCGCAGGCAGACGACGTCCTCCGCCAGATGCGGGAGCGGGACCTGCCCGAGCGCCAGAAACTCGGTGCCGAGCAGCTCGACCAGGGGATCCTGCGCATCCTGTCGACGGCCGACCAGGAGCACGGAGGGTTCGGCGAGGCCCCCAAGTTCCCCCAGCCCTGGCTGGTCGAGCTGATGCTCCGGGCGGCGGCCCGGGGGCCGGGCGGGGCCCACGGCATCGCGGACGTGGCCCTGCGCCGGATGGCCCGGGGCGGCATCTACGACCAGATCGGCGGCGGGTTCCACCGCTATGCCACCGACGCCGCGTGGCGTGTGCCGCATTTCGAGAAAATGCTCTACGACAACGCCCTGCTGGTCCCGGTTTATCTCGAGGCGTGGAAGGCGACCGGGCGGCCCGATCT
>DASPZW010000379.1:0-3089 GCA_035636055.1 Actinomycetota bacterium | reverse complement strand
GCCGCGCGGCCCGGTCGAGGAGCCGCCGGCGTGCCTGGAGGCAGGCGAGGCGGCCGGCGTGCGCGCAGGCGGGCCGGGGAGCCTGGGAGCCTCCCCGCTGGCGGTCCGGGCCCACTACGACGTGTCGAACGATTTCTACCGCCTGTGGCTGGACCAGACGATGGCGTACTCCTCGGGGATCTGGTCCGGCGGGGCCCGGACGCTGGAGGAGGCGGTGCGGGCGAAGGTGGCGTTCTTCGCCGGTGCGCTGCTCGGCGACGAGCCGGGGGGGCGGGTGCTCGACGTCGGGTGTGGATGGGGGGGGCCGCTGCGCCTCCTGCAGGCAATCCGGGCATGCGAAGCGGTGGGGCTGACGATCAGTGCGGCTCAGGTGGCCCACCTCGCCGAGCACCCCATCGAGCGCACGGAGATCCGGCTCGAGGGCTGGGCGGACCACACGCCGCCGCAGCCCTATGACGCCGTCTGGTCCTTCGGCGCCTTCGAACACTTCGCCCGCGACGGTCTGGGCCGTGATCAACGTCTGGCGGTGTACCGCTCGTTCTTCTCCCGGTGCTTTACATGGCTGCGGCCCGGAGGCCACCTCGGCCTGGAGACGATCGCCCACGACGACGCCCCGGAGACCGACACCGTGCAGGGCCGAGGCTCAATGGCCGACCTCGTACTGGGCCTCTTCCCCGAGTCCCTGGCGCCGCACCTCTGGGAGTTGGTGGGCGGCTTCGAGCCCTGGTTCGAGGTGGAGGTCCTGCGGTCCGACCCAGCAGACTTCGCCACCACGGCCCGGAGCTGGCTGGTCGGACTGCGGGACCGTGCGGAGGACGCCCGCCGGATCGTCGGGGAGGAAACGTACCGCCGGTTCCACCGCTACCTTGTGGCCACGGAGATGCAGTTCCGCCTCGGCGAGCTGACCAACTACCGGGTGGTGCTTCGCCGGCGACCGGCGCTCAAGCGGTAGCGTTCGACAATCGTGGGGCGATGCGCCCGAGGCGGTCGATGAAGCGCAGCGTGCGGTCCCGGGCCCGCGCGCCATCCGGGGAGAGTCCGGCGATGCCCTCGAGACCCCAGTGCCCCAGCACCACGGGCACCAGCACGTCGGCGTGGAAGATCTCTGCGGAGTAGATCCGCGAGGCGGCGATCATTCGCAGGTGGGCGCCGAACTCCGGGATCGCCGAGCCCGGCATGGCGAAGTGGCGGACCTGCGCATCGATCGCGATCGCCATGGCCGAGGGGTCGCACTGCAGGGCCGCCGATACGACGTCCCGGTAGAAGACGTAGTGGAGGTTCTCGTCGGCGGAGACCCGGGCCATGATCTCGTTGCCCCGGGGGTCGTCGAGCTGCCGGCCGGTGTTGCGATGGGATATGCGGGCCGCCAGCTCCTGCAGCGCCACGTAGACGAGCGCCTGGGGCGCCGTCGGGGGCCGGGGGACCGACGCGGTGGAGACGTGCTGCATGCGCGCCTGCTCCAGCGATCTGAGGTCGATGCAGCGAGTCACGGCGAGATAGTCTCGGATCACACTGGCGTGGCGCATCTCCTCGGCCGTCCACCGCCGCACCCAGGCGCCCCAGGGGTGCTCCTCCCCGAACTGGGCCACCAAGCCCGCGAGGTAGTACGGCAGGTTGTCCTCGGTCAGAAGATTTACGATCAGCGCGCTGCGCACACCGGGGGGCAGCCCTGACGAGGCCTCATCGATTTGCTCGCCGGGCTCGAAGTCCCGGCCCCGGCTCCAGGGTACGAGCTCGTGGGGATACCAGGTCCGGACGGCCGCGAGGTGCCGCTCCAGCAAGCGTTCCGCGGCGGGGGCCAGCTCCGCGAGCAGCGTGGCGTCTTCCACGAAGGCCGACTGTACCATCGCCGTTTCACGTCCTCGGGCGGCCAGATGAGGGACCGCCCGGTGGTGAGCCTGTCCGCCCGCATCCGCAGCATCTGAGAATGCAGTGATTGCGTCATTGCCTGGAGAGATCCGATACCGGCAGCATGGCGAGAGTGGCGATCGTCTGGCGGTCTGCGGAGCGCTCGTGCTGATCGCAGGTGGGGCCGGCGACGCCATGTGGTCGGCTTCCGAAGCTGGGGCACGTCGAACCGCCGAGTGGATCGACCTGTCCGCCACGACGCCGGTGTGGCAAGCACTGCCGGACATGAACATCGACCGCGACCACCTGAACTCGGTGTTGCTCCCCGATGGCCGCGTCCTGATCCTCGGCGGCTGGGAGATGCCGCCCGACGGCGGGCCTGTGGAGATCTTCGACCCCGAGGACGCCCCATCCGGTTTCCAGCTCGGACCAAACATGAAGTACCCCCGCGGCTCTGTCGGGGATGTCCTCCCGTGCGACGAGCGATAGGCTGAACACGCCATGGACATCGATGAGGACGACGATGATGACCAGGCGTGGACACTGTCCGAAGACTGGTGGGATCTGATCCTCGCCGCCGCCGACTACGTCGTCGATACCTTCAACGAGGACCTCGAGTCGTTGCGGTCAGGAGAGGTCGACTTCAAAGACGTGTCGATGCTCGACGCCCTGCCTCCCCTTCATCTCGCTCGATACGACGCACAGTTCGCGGAAGCCTTCCTGGATGCAACCAAGTCGGTTGCGAGCAAGCTGAAACGTGCCCGAGAAGAGGCGTGGCCCTACCCTTCGGAGGCGCTGCTCGGCTCGGTCGCTGAGGAGTTCGCTATGGAGGCCATCCTGGCAGAATCCGAGGCCCTCGCCGAACTCCAGCTTCATAGTGGCGTTCTCAGCTCCTCGGCCCAGGCCGAGGTCGCAGAGGCAATCGAGATGCTGCGGGACCTCAGCTTCAAAGACCGGGATTTCGAGTTCCTATTCCACGTGGAGAAGGATGGTGCCGTTGAGGATCCCGACCTCCAGGCCCAGTTGGGCTTTGCCAATCTCAGGTTCGCCGACTGGTTCAGCCCCTTCTGGGACGAGGACCCGTTCAACCCTCCTTGAACCTCCTTGAACGTGCAGCGCCGGCGCGATGGGCCGACTGGGGGGCCAGGTCGTGAGATGGGCGCCGAAGTTACGGCCGCGCCGTAAATGCGGAGGCCCTCCTGAGGGAGAAGATCATTGCGCACGTCGCGGCCTTCTTCGCC
>DASPZW010000378.1:0-8188 GCA_035636055.1 Actinomycetota bacterium | reverse complement strand
GTCGATGCGCCAGTGCTCGAGCAGATCGATGCCGAGGGGCACGACGATGCCCGCCCCGGCGCCGATGAGCACCGCCCCGAACGGCGAGACCCAGTAACAGGGACAGGTGATGGCCACCAACCCACCGAGGAAGCCGTTGACCGAGATGCCGAGGTCCCACTTCTTCGAGCGTGGGTAGACCCACAGCACCGCCATCATGCCGCCGGCGCAGGCGGCGATCGTCGTGTTGGCGGCCACCCGGCCGATCCCGGCGAAGTCCATGGCCGACAGCGTGGATCCCGGGTTGAACCCGTACCAACCGAACCACAGGATCACGCCACCGATGGCCCCCCAGGTGAGGTCGTGCGGTGGCAACGGTCCCCCGCCGTCCCGCTTGAACTTGCGCCCCAGCCGTGGACCAAGGGCCATGGCCCCGGCGAGAGCGATGAAGCCGCCGACCGTGTGCACCACCGTCGATCCTGCGAAGTCCCGGAACACCGCCCCGTGCGTGAACGTCGAGAGCGGGTGCAGCGTCATGTTGCCCAGCCAGCCGCCCGGCCCCCAGGCCCAGTGGCCGAAGATCGGGTAGATGAGGCCGGAGACGGCCATCGAGTACCAGATGTCCCCGATGAACGCCGTGCGACCGACCATGGCGCCGGAGGTCACGGTCGACGCCGTGTCGGCGAAAGCGAACTGGAACAGCCAGAAGGCCAGGAAGGCGACCCCGGTCGTGCCGTAGGTCTGGGGCGCGCCGTGCAGCAGGAAGTACGTATGGCCGATGAAGCCGTTGCCGGTGCCGAACTGGAACGCGAAGCCGAATGCCCAGTAGAGCAGGCCGCAGAGGCAGGTGTCGAAGACGCACTCGAGGAGGACGTTGACCGTCTCCCGTGAGCGTGCGAAGCCCGCCTCCAGGCCCATGAACCCCGCCTGCATGAAGAACACCAGGAAGGCGGTCACGAGCACCCACACGGTGTTGATGGGGTTGACGACATCGTCGGCCTTCAGCGCGGCCTGGCGGACCACGGCGGCACTCGCCTGCGACCCGAAGTACCAACCGAAGGCCTTGACGGCAACCAACGCCGCCACGATCCCCAGCATTTTTCCGGCCAGGATCACCGCGATCAGCTTGCGCGTGTCTTTCTCGCGAAGCCGTCGCAACCGCGTTCGTATCATGGGTCGCGACCCTTTCTCCTCGTACGTCCTCAGAGCCCCCCGTAGGACTCCGTCGGGTCACGCCAGCATGGTTGTCGGGTGTTACGGCCCGGTTTTTGTGACGTAAAGAACGTGTAAAGTTTCACGAAAGTTTCTGTCGAAACTCACATTTGGCATCTGTGCCGATGCACGGCGGGGAAGTACTCTGGGTTCATGCTTGCCGACCGGAGTGCCCTGCTGGCCGATGCCGCAGCGACGGGCTCGGCGTGGTGCCGGGCGCACGCAGACCTCGTCGACGCCTGGCTCGCCGAGCTCCTCGAGAAGGCCACGCTGCGGGAGACGGCCGGGCTGGCGCTCGTCGCCGTCGGTGGCTACGGACGCTCCGAACTGGCCCCCGGCAGCGACATCGACGTCATGCTGGCCCATGACTCCCGGCCGGATGTCGCCAGGATCGCGGACGCAGTCTGGTACCCCATCTGGGAGAAGGGTCTCCATCTGGCCCATAGCGTCTCGACCCCGAAGGAGGCCCTGCGCCTGGCCTCGGACGACCTCGACACCGCCACCGCGCTCCTGAACGCGCGCCACGTCGCCGGCGACGCTGCCCTGACGGCCCGCTTGGCAGACGGTGCCCGGAGTGCTTGGGAGCGCCGCTCCCGCCACTGGCTGGCCGAGCTCGGTGAGCGCGTCGCCCTGCGCCACCAGCAGGCCGGGGAGGTGGCCTTCCTCATCGAACCGGACCTCAAGGAGGGGCGCGGCGGGCTTCGCGACGTCCACTCGCTGCGGTGGGCGGAGCTGGCCCACCGGGTGCTGCTGGAGTTCGACGCGCCCAGTCTCGCCGCATGGGAGGCCGTCCTGCTGGACGCCCGGGTGGAGCTGCAACGCCAGACCGGCCGTGCCAGCAACGTGCTCGCCCTCCAGGAACAGCCGGGCGTGGCCGACGCGCTCGGCGACCCGGGTGCCGACGCCCTCATGGCCCGCATCGCCGAGTCTGCCCGTTCCATTGCGTGGACCAGCGACGACGCGTGGCGCCGCATCGCCACGACCCTTGGCAGCCCGATCGCCCGCCGGGTCGAGCGCACCCGTGAGGTCCTCCCCGGCATCGTCCTGGCCGGGGGAGAGGTCGGTCTCGGCCCTGGCGCCGCCGTCGACGACCCGTTCCTCGCCCTCCGGGTGGCCAGCGCCGGCGCCCGTCATGACGCGGCGATCGAACGGCGGTCGCTCGAGACCCTCGCCGCCATCGACGCCGCCGTTCCCGACCCGTGGCCGGCGGATGCGCGGACGCTCTTCGTGGAACTCCTGCTTGCCGGAGCGCGCGCCATCCCCGTCATCGAGGCGCTCGACCAGCGGGGACTGTGGGGACGCCTGCTGCCGGAGTGGGTGCCGGTGCGGGCGTTGCCGCCCCGAAGCGTCTACCACCGCTACACCGTTGACCGGCACCTGCTCGAGACCGTGGCCAACGCCGCCGGGATGGCGGAAAGGGTGGAGCGCCCCGACCTCCTCGTCGTTGCCGCCCTCCTCCATGACCTCGGCAAGGGGTGCAACGGTGACCACAGCTCCTCCGGTGCGACGATCGCCCGGGTAGTCGCCACCCGGATGGGCTTTCCCGAGGACGACGTCGAGACCCTGTCCCTGCTCGTCGAGCTGCACCTGCTGATCCCGCAGGTCGCGACCCGGCGGGACCTCGACGACCCCGCCACGATCCGGCGGGTGGCGGAGCCGGTCGGAACCGTCGAGCGGGTCAGGCTGCTCGCCGCGCTGTGTGAGGCGGACTCGCTGGCGACCGGAGCCTCCGCGTGGGGGCCCTGGAAGGCCGGGCTGGTCCGGCGACTGACCGAGTGCGTGACCGACTACCTTGAGTCGGGGGAGAGTTCGGGCTGCCCGCCGGCGATACCCTTCCCCACGCCCGCACAGCTCGAGCGCCTGGCCGCGGGGGGCCAGCACATCGAGGGTCGGGGCAACGTGCTCACGGTCATGAGCGACGACCGGCCCGGTTTGTTCAGCCGTGTCGCCGGCGTGCTGGCGATGCATGGCCTCGACGTGCTGTCCGCATCCGCCTACTCGACGGATGACGGGCGGGCCCTGGAGGTCTTCCGGGTCTGCGACCGGGTGCGGAACGAGCCCCCGTGGGAGCGCGTCGTGTCCGACCTGAAGCTGGCGCTGGCGGGCCACCTGGCCGTCCATGCCCGGGTGATGGCCCGGGCCCGCACCTACGCCCGCTCGGCGCCGAGGTCGCGGCACCCCGTCGTCCCGTCCGTCACCTTCGAGAACCACGCCTCCGATGACGCGACGGTCATTGACGTCCGGGCCGCCGACCACATCGGGACCCTCTACCGCATCACCCGCACGCTGGCGGATTTCGACCTCGACATCCGGTTTGCCAAGGTGCAGACGCTGGGCACGGACGTGGTCGACGCCTTCTACGTACGCGACCGTTCAGGAAGCAAGATCACCGAGCAGCCTCGCCTGGCAGAAATCGAACGGGCGATCCTGCACGCTATCGAAGACTAGAAAGCTAGAGAGAGAGCCGGGGGAGAGACATGCAGGCAGCGGCGGGGGTTCTTGCGTTCGTCGGATTCGTGGTGGCGGCCGCCCTGTTGAAGCAGGGCATCCGCTGGTACTTCCGCCGGGAGCGCTGACGCGCCCCTCCGACGATCTTTGAGTATAAACTGGCGTAGAACACCGGTTTTTACTCACAGTTTGGTCCCGGCGCGGCGGCGAGGGCCTGCCTTCTACACTTGCAGGTATGCGCAGACTGCCGCCACGTGGCAGGAGCGGTCCTCGGGCGCTGGCGATCAGGCTCCTCGGGGGGGTGGCCTTCCCCATCCTCGCCACCGGCATCGCGTCCATTCCCCTTTTCAAGTCCTCGTCCTCGCCCACCAACCCCGCCATGCTCTACCTGCTCTCCGTCGTGGTCGCCACGTTCGTGGGCGGCCTCCCGGGAGGCCTCCTCGCCTCGTTCGTGTCGTTTCTCGGTCTCAACTTCTTCTTCACGCCGCCGCTGCGGACCTTCGCCGTCGCCAAGGGCGAGGACCTGCTCGCCCTGTTTGCCTTCCTCAGTGTCTCGCTGCTCATCGCCACGTTGCTCACCAAAGCGCTCTCGCAACGGATCCGAGCCGAGCAGGGTGAGGAGGAGGCCCGCCTCCTCTACCGGATGTCGTCCCGGCTGCTCGACGGGTCGCCGCTGCCGGTGGCCCTCGACCAATTCGCCGGCGACATGGTGGAGCTGTTCTCCCTGGCCAGGTGCGAGGTCTCGGCGACCGGCCTCGACGGCTCCCTCGACCTCGTCGCATCGGCCGGCGCCGGGAGGGCCGGCTCACCCGATGGGGTCGTAGTCGGCCTCAAGACCGAGCGGGGCACCTTCGGGCAGGTGACGTTGTACCCCCGCCCCGGAGGCCGCTTCGAGGAGCGCCAGCTCGAGCTGGCCGCCGCGTTCTCCGGGCAGCTCGCCCTGGCCCTGGAAGCCGCGACCCTGGCGGAGCAGAGCCGGCGGTCGCAGGCCGAGGCCGAGTCGAGCCGGGTCCGGGCCGCCCTGTTCTCCTCCGTCACCCACGACCTCCGCACGCCGCTGGCCGCCATCAAGGCGTCGGCCACCAGCCTGCTCGACCAGGAGGTCAGCTTCGACGCCGCGCAGCGCCGCGACCTGCTCACGACCATCGCCGAGGAGAGCGACCGCCTCAACCGCCTGATCGCCAACGTGCTCAGCCTTTCTCGCCTGCGGGCCGGCGCTCTTGTCCCCGAGAAGACGGCGACGCCGGTCGAGGACGTGATCGAGGCGGCGGTCGCCCGGCTGCGCAAGCGGGGCGCGGTCATCCAGGTCCAGGACACCGGCGTGCTGCCCCCGGTGCCGATGGATCTCCTCCAGATCGATCAGGTGGTGTCCAACCTCCTCGAGAACGCCGTCAAGTTCTCGGCCCGTGGCTCGCCGGTGGAGATCCGTGCGGCCGCGGCGGGGGGCTGGGTCGACGTCGCCGTCATCGACCACGGAGCAGGTATCCCCCCGGAGGACCGCGAGCGGGTGTTCGAGGAGTTCTACCACCGGGACGCCGGAGGGGGCCAAGGTGGGGTCGGCCTGGGCCTTGCCATTGCGCGGGCAATCGTGGAGGCTCACGGCGGGACGATGTCGGTGGCCGGTACCCCGGGCGGCGGCGCCACCGTCGGGTTCCGGCTACCACTCCATCCGCACGAGGGGGGAGACGTCGAATGAGGGTGCTGGTGATCGAGGACGACCGGCAGATCGTGCGGACCCTCCGCACCAGCCTCCAGGCCCGTGGCTACGACGTGCTGTCGGCCCGTGACGGCAACGCCGCCCTCGCGGTGCTGCGCTCCGACGGGATCGACCTGGTCCTCCTGGACCTGGGCCTGCCCGACCTCGACGGCCTCGAGGTGCTGACACGGCTGCGGGCCTTCGCCGAGCAGCCGGTGATCGTGCTCACCGTCCGGGACTCGCAGGCCGAAAAGGTGGCCGCCCTCGACCGGGGGGCGGACGACTACGTGATCAAGCCCTTCGACATGGAGGAGCTGCTGGCGAGGATGCGAGCCACGATGCGCCGGGTCGTCCCGGGCGAGGCCCGCCAGACCCTGCAGCGCTTCGGCGACGTGGAGGTCGATCTCTCCAAGAAGCTCGTGACCCGTGGCGGGGTCCCGGTCCACCTCACGCCCACCGAGTACCAGCTCCTGCTGGCCTTCGTCACCAATCCGGGCAAGCTCCTGACCCAGCGCTGGCTGCTGAGCAGGGTCTGGGGGCCGGGCTACCAGGAGGAGACCAACGTCCGGGTCCACGTGGGCCACCTCCGCCACAAGCTGGAGGCCGACCCCAGCAACCCCCGGCTGATCCTGACCGAGCCGGGCCTCGGCTACCGCTGGGCAGAGGCCGGCTAGGCTGGGGCAGAGACCGGCTAAGGCAGAGGGCGGCTAGGGCAGCTGGTGTTTCACCCAGCCGATCAGGTGGCCGAGGCGCTGGCGGAGTGACCGGCGCAGCGGTGCCTGGGGCAGGGCGCCGGCCATCCGGGCAAGCTCGTCCGCTGGCGGGGAGCCCACGAGCGTCAGGGTCGAGGGCCCGTCCTGCCAGGCGACGCCGCGGGGGAACCCGTCCCACTGCCAGCCGGTGACGCCCTTCAACCGCAGCTCGTGGGCGCCGGGCGCCAGTGAGCCCCGGGTCAGCACGCCCGGCTGGACGAAGAGGCTCACGTCCTCGAGGCCGTCCGAGTACTCGAGCTGGACGACGGACACGCCGCTGGCCCTGAACGCCGTCCCGGACTGCACGCGGTACCCCGCCGGCAGCGTCGCCGGCACGCCGAGCACCTTGACCTGCGCGGCGAGCTCCGCGGACGCGAACCAGCGCTGCGAGCGCTCCGGCGCCTCGTTCGACTCGTTCGCCGGGTGCAGTTCGCCGCTGGTCGGGGCGTACGGCTCGCGTACCTCGGTGAAGGCGAGGGAGCGCTCGACCTTGCCGTCGAGGTTGTAGCTCTCGCGCTTGAGCAGGAGGCCGCTATGGGTGTCGATGGTCCAGCGCTCGACCACCCGGGCGTCGGACCTCCGCTCGACCCGGACGGTTTCGGCGTCGCGGCCGAGGACGCGGGAGCCGCCCTCCAGCAGCACCCGGTACTTGGCGAGCAACTGCTGGAGTCTGCCGTCCGGCTCGAAGTCGCCCGTGACGACGCCGGCCTTGGCGGCCTGGCCCCGGTTGACGGAGCCATCCGGTACGCGCACGACCGAGCGGCGCTGGCCCGTCTGCACGAGCCGCGAACCGGAGACCGGGCCCGGCGGGTCGGGAGCCCTCGATGACCACATGGGCGCCGTCGCCGTGGACGACGTGCAGGACCCCCGACCGGATCCCCCCCTGCCCGTCGATGGTCACCGAGAGGGTGCCCGCGTAGCCCACCGTTCGGGCCGCCCGCACGGTGAGGGTGACGAGCGATTCGGCGGCCGGATCGCTGCTCTGGTCGCGGGCACCGTGGCCCGACGAAGCCCCAGGGCCCGACCAAGCAACGGGGTCTTGGGCAGCCGTGGCGGCGGGTGACCCCGGGGCAGGAGCGGCCCCCGTGGCGGCCGTCGCGGCGGCGGCAACGACCGCCGCCGGCATGAGCCACGTCGCCCAGCGCCGGCCCCTCACGGGTACCGTGCCTCGACCACGTAGCTCGTCTGGTCCGCCAGCGGGTTGTCGATCTGGACGAGGTGCTGGCGGACCTCGTCCTGAAACGACACCGGCGTCGGGGGAGGGGGTGCCAGACACAGCCCCAGGCCGACCGCGCCGGCACCGACGACGACCAGCCCGTTGGCCACGCGCATCCGCAGGCGTGCCCGGGTCCACGAGGTGCGCCCTGGCGGATCCCCGCTGGCGACGCGCCGGGCGGCGCCGGGCAACCAGCCGGGCCGCGGCTCGACCTCGTCCAGTCTCGCCAGCATCGTCGTCACGACCCGCAGGGCGCTCAGCTCCGCAGCGCAGCGGGCGCACGCGTCGAGGTGGCGTTCGACCTCTGCCGTGCGGCGCGCGCGCAGCGTCCCGTCGAGGTAGGCGCCCAGCTCGCTGGCCTGGGGATGCGGCTCAGGCATGCGCCGGTATCGGCAGCCGGCCGGCCGCGGCCGGCCGGGTCAAGACTCGGAGGCCTCGACGTACGGCGCCAGCCGGGTCCGCATGAGCGCCCGCCCACGGTGGATGCGGGAGCGCACGGTGCCGATGCGCCATCCCATCGTGGAGCCGATCTCCTCGTAGCTCATCTGGTAGAGGTCGCACAGCAGGACGGCGACGCGGAACTGGTACGGGAGGGAGCGGAGCGCCTCCTCCACGACACTCTTGAGTTCGCCTCGCAACGCCGTGTCCTCGGGCGACGGTGCCCCCGACGGCGGCTCGATGGTGGATGGGTCGTCCAGGGGGTCGAGGGGCTCCGTGGGGTGCCGGGCACGGTGGCGCATCCGGTCGTAGAACAGGTTCGTGGTGATACGCAGCAGCCAGCCCTCCAGCGACCCGGGCCGGTAACGCCCGAGGGCGGTCCTCACCCGTAGGAGCACGTCCTGCGCGAGATCCTCCGCATCGGCGGCGCTGCCGGTCAGCCGGTGG
>DASPZW010000377.1:0-3292 GCA_035636055.1 Actinomycetota bacterium | reverse complement strand
CCTCACCCTGGGAGCGGGCACCGTCAAACCGGGCGATGCCGTGCTCGTGTCCGGTCCGATCGGCGACCACGGCGTGACCGTCATGCTCGCCCGGGGCGAGCTCGACATCGAGAGCGACATCGAGTCCGACACGGCACCGCTCGCGGACCTCATCAACACCCTGCTGGACGCCACGACCGGCGTGCGGGTCATGCGGGACGCGACCCGTGGCGGCGTGGCGACCATCCTGAACGAGGTGGCCCGGGCGTCCAACGTGGCGATCGTCGTCGACGAGCGAGCCGTGCCGACCCGGGACGAGGTGCGGGGGGCGAGCGAGATCCTCGGCATCGACCCGCTGTACGTGGCCTGCGAAGGGCGCCTCGTGATCATCGTCGACGGGGCCGAGACGCAGGCCGCCCTTGCGGCCCTGCGGTCGCACCCCCTCGGCGAGGGCGCGGCGGTCATCGGCTCGGTGAAGGACGACCCACCCACCCTGGTATTGCTGAAGACGGAGTTCGGCGGGACCCGGATCGTCGACATGCTCGTCGGTGACCCCCTGCCCCGCATCTGCTGACCGGCCCCGGGCCCCCGCCCGGGTCCCTGGGGGGGCAAGGACCCATTGGGCGGGGATTCCGTGAGCCACGAGACTGGGTGGACCTCGGGCCCAAAATGCTGAAAAGGTGTGGAAGTTTTGGTACGTATAACAACCCTTTTTTACCACACCTCTGACGCCGCGCCTTCTCGGGCGTCCGGCCTGGGGGATCAGCGCTGGTCGCGGAGCCAGTCGTACCAGGCGTCGAGGCCGTCGCCGCGGGTGGCTGACACCGACACCACGTCCAGCTTCGGGTTGACCTGGCAGGCGTAGGTGATGCACTGCTCGGGGTCGAACTGCACGTAGGGCAGCAGGTCGACCTTGTTCAGCACCATGAGGTCGGCGGCCCGGAACATCTGTGGGTACTTGAGCGGCTTGTCGTGCCCCTCGGTCACCGACATGATCACCACCTTGGCCCGCTCCCCCAGGTCGAACATCGCGGGGCAGACGAGGTTGCCCACGTTCTCGATCATGAGCATCGAACTCGGCTTGGGCTCGAGGACCTTGAGGCCGCGGCCCACCATGTCGGCGTCGAGGTGGCAGCCGGCCCCGGTGTTGATCTGGACGACCCGGCACCCGGTCGCCCGGATACGGTCGGCGTCGAGCAGGGTCTCCTGGTCGCCCTCCACCACCGCCATGGGCAACTCGGGCGAGAGATCGGTGATCGTGCGTTCAAGCAGCGTGGTCTTGCCGGCTCCCGGGGAGCTCATCAGGTTGATGGCGAGGATCCGCTGCTCGGCGAACCAGGACCGGTTGGCCTGGGCGAGCAGGTCGTTCTTCGCAAGGACCGCCTGCTCCAGCACGAGCGTGCGGGCGCTGCGGTCGTCGTGGACGTGGACGTGGCCCTCGTCGTGGTCGTGGACGTGGCCCTCGTCGTGGTCGTGGTCGTGGTCGTGGCGGTGGTCAGGGTCGGTGACCACGACCTCGTCGCTGGAGCAT
The DNA here is from genome assembly GCA_035636055.1 of Actinomycetota bacterium. Classification (GTDB taxonomy): domain Bacteria; phylum Actinomycetota; class CADDZG01; order JAHWKV01; family JAOPZY01; genus JAOPZY01. The sequence goes on along the minus strand of DASPZW010000377.1, from coordinate 1,782 downwards.
CCGCACGTTGTACACATCTCAGGCCTCCAACTCCACTTCCTTGATGGTCAGTTCCTCGCCGCTCAGGATCTCGAGGTCGGCGCTCCCGCACGTGCACAACGCGATCATGTCCTCGAGCTCCACCTCGGCGCCACAGGTTCGGCAGCGGGCACGGCCGGGGATGTCGATGATCTCCAGCTTCGATCCCTCCAGGGGCGTGCCCTCGGTGCACAGGTCGAAGTAGAAGTAGACGGACTCGGCGACCACGCCGGAGAGCCGGCCGACGGCGAGGGACACCCGCTGCACCTTGCGATCGCCGACCTTCTCGGTGACCGCGCTGATGACGCTCTCGGTGATCGTCAGCTCGTGCATCGGCCTAGGCTACTCCGCCCACCGGGTGCATGCGGCAGCCCTCACGAGCCTAACTTCGGCGGGCGGGCGCCGCGGTTCATCGACCACGTCACGCCACCCAGGCGCCCCTCCTCGACCTCCTCGGGTCCCCGGTCCCGGTACCGCTCCCGGAGGATCGCCTGCACGTCCGTGCCCATGTTGAGAGCGATGCAGGGGTCCCGGTACGCGCAGGGGGCGCAATTGGCCACGCTGGGACTGGGGTAGACCACCAGGCCCGGCGAGGTCATCTCCAGGGCCTCCTCGGCGATCTGGCGGCCGCAGGCGGCCAGCTCGGCCCGGGTCCTCGTGATGCGGGTGCGGCGGAACGCCTCGTTGCCGCCGACCTCGACGCGCTGGTCGGGGATGCGAGCGGCCTCCATGTACATGCGCCGGCGGCCCGTGACGTCGTACGCGGGGGCCTCCGCCTGCTGCCCCGGGACCGGCAGGGATTCCCCGGCGCCGTCCCCGGTGTCTTCGGGAGCGTCGAGGCGCAGCTCGTTGTAGATGGTCCCGGCGATCTTCATGCCGTAGTAGAAGATCTCCCAGGCCCAGCAGGCCGCGACCCCCTGCTCGTCGAGCAGGAGCTGGTTGAGGTTCTCCCAGCCGCCTTCCACGACGCGGTGGTCCATGATCCAGTAGGCGTCGTAGGCGTCGACCACGAGGGCGTCCACCCGACCGTGGTAGTGGATCGGGCCCCCTCCCGTGGCGACGAGGTCGACGCCCATGGCAGTGGGGTCCGGCACGTTGGCGTCGAAGTCGGTGTCGACGCGCACCGGCGAGAAGGTGTCGACCGCCGGCGCCCAGGCGAAGTAGCGCTCCAGCAACTGCTCCCCCGCCGCCCGCCGGGCGTGCCATTCCTCGTCCAGGGTCTCGGAGACGTCGGCAACCGCCGCGTAGACGTCGAGCTGCTTGCGCATCGACTTGTCGAAGCCCTCCATGGCGAAGCGCCGGACCAGGCTGCGATCCCACTCCCACATGCCGGGGAAGTACCACAGGGCGAGGGCGTCGTGGATGGCCCGCTCGAGGTCGAAGGCCTTGCCCGGCACCAGCGGCTCGTAGTTCTGCCGGGAACGGGAGCCGAGGTCCCACGCTCGGCGACACCGTTTGAACGACGTGCGCTCCTGGGCCCGGATGATCTCTGGCATTGCTTGGGCCCCCTCAGTCGGCCGCTGTCAATGGCTGTGGGGCCAGGGATCGACGGGGGACCAGCGGCATCGGTCGGCCCCGCCGGTCATCGATTCGAGTTCCGCGAGCAGGTCGTCGAAGAAGGCAGGGACCTTGTCGGGCTGGTCCAGGGGCCATTTGCCGGAGTAGTACATCCAGGCATCGGGGAAGGAGCCTTCCGGAGTCTCGACGGCGTCCCCGGGACTGGTGCGGGCCCATCGGTAGTCGTCCCCCCGGCGTTCGATGTAC
>DASPZW010000376.1:0-2240 GCA_035636055.1 Actinomycetota bacterium | reverse complement strand
CACACACTGCTGGACTCTGCGCTCGCGCTCGCCCGGTCGCGGCGGAATGCTGACCTCGACGACCTGATCGAAGAGCTGCGGATCCCGTCGATCAGCACCCTGCCCGAGCGCCACGACGACTGCCTGCGCAACGCGCTTTGGCTGCAGGACCGCTTCAGCCGGATGGGTATGCATGCGCACCTGATCGAGGCCTTGCCAGGCCACAATCCCGTCTTGGTGGCTGACTGGGCGGGTCAGCCCGGTAAGCCGCACCTCACGGTCTACGGCCACTACGACGTCCAGCCGGTCGATCCGATCGACCTGTGGCATTCGCCGCCCTTCGAGCCAGCGGAGCGGGACGGGCGCATCTTCGCAAGGGGTGTCTCCGACAACAAGGGGGACCTCGTGGCGCGCCTGTGCGCCCTGGAGACCTACCGGGAGGTCGTGGGCGAGCTGCCCTTCAACGTCAAGTTCTTCGTCGAGGGCGAGGAGGAGACCGGGAGCCTGCACTTCGAGCAGATCTGTCGCGCCCACGCGGAGCGGCTCCAGGCCGACCACTGCGTCTGGGAGGGGTGGCGCATCGACCACGAGGGCAGGCCCGAGCTCGTCTATGGCTGCAAGGGGCTCCTCTACGTCGAGCTCCGGTGCCGGATGCTGACCTACGACCAGCACTCCTCCAACGCCTGCTACATCCCCTCTGCGGCGTGGCACCTGCTGCGGGCGGTGGCGTCGATCAAAGGAGCGGACGGGCGGGTGGCGATCGCCGGTTTCTATGACGACGCCCTCGGCCCGGACCCGTCGGACACCCCCTTGCTCGAGCGCCTGCCGTTCGACGAGGCATCCGAGCTGCAACGGCTCGGCATCATGGAGTTCGCCGACGGGTTGACGGGGATGGAGCTTCGCAAGGCCCTCATCTACAACCCGACGGCGAACATCGCCGGCTTCGTGACCGGCTATACCGTGCCGGGGGCCGCCAAGACAGTCCTGCCGGCCGAGGCGCTGGCAAAGCTGGACTTCCGGCTCGTGCCGAACCAGGACGCCGCGGACATCGCCCGCAAGATCCGGCGCCACCTCGACGACCACGGCTTCCGCGACGTTGAGATGGAGACCATCGGCGAGGAGAACCCGTCGCGCTCCCCCACCGATTCCGTCCTGGGCAAGGCCATCGAGTCCCAGGCGGCGGCGTGGTGGCCGCTGGAGCCTGCCGTCTGGCCACTCATGCCGGCGACGGGGCCGATGTACCCGGTGGCCCACCTGCTTGGGATCCCGATCTGCTCTCCCCCAGGGGTCACGAGGCCGGACTCGGCGATCCACGCCCCCAACGAACAGATCCGGGTGGATGACTTCTACGACGTGATCGGGTACACGACCGCGTACCTCTCGGCCTACGGCGAACTCTGAGGCCTGCCGCCAAGTCACAGTGGTGTAATTTCACCTCAATAACAACACTAGTGTACTTTTCCTTGCTACACTCCCGCCAGGAATCCCACAGACACGAGGCATGCCATGGCACGACGGGGGGCATCGGGACCCCAATCCTTACTACCGCTCGCGGCGGTGACCGCCGTGCTCTTCTTCCTGGCCGTCCTCGTGCTGAAGGTCCACTCCGGGAGTAACCCCGGGTCGAACCAGGCAGCCACCCCCCCGCCATCGCCGTCGGCCTCGTCGCGGTCGGCCTCGTCGCCGTCGGCCCGCGGTTCGAGTTCGGCGTCCAGCCGACCCTCCGCCACGCCCGGGGCCGTATCGCCCTCCGCCGTTTCACCCGCGCCTGCCTCCTCCCAGCCCGGGGTGGCCGGTGCAGGGTCCGGGTCGGGGAGCGCCCCCGGGGCCGGACCGGCCGCCGGGGGCCAGACGCCGATGCCGAATACCGGCGCCCCTTTTCCGTGGTGGATGGGTCTGCTTCCCGTGTCGCTCGGCATCGGCCTCACCCGCGCCCTGCGGCGTGACCCTGAGCCTGTCCCGTCCGGCACCGGCGCCGGTCGTGCTGGCCGGGTCCGGCGGCAGGCCTCGCGGCCCCCGCTCCGACCGGCGTCCGGGCAAGGGCGGAGGCGACCGTGAGCCGCGCACGCCGCTTGCTTCGCCAATGGCTGGAGGCTCGCCTCCGGCTCTCCTTTCCCTTGCCGCACTCGTAGGAGGCTTGCACCAATGCCGTCGAAGCAGAGAGGGTGGGTGGGGCTCTGGTGGGCCATGGTGTCGCTGTGGCTGGTGCTGGTCCTCGCCGGGGTCGGCTCCGTGGCCATGACGGCCGCCTTCCACGACGA
>DASPZW010000375.1:0-5781 GCA_035636055.1 Actinomycetota bacterium | reverse complement strand
CGGGGTGGGGGACCGACGGGACGATCTGGGGCGGCGAGGTCCTCGTGGCCGGCCTTGCGGACTTCCGGCGAGTGGGCCATCTCCGCCCGGTTGCCCTGCCCGGCGGGGCCGCCGCGATCCGCGAGCCTTGGCGCATGGCCGCCAACTATCTGCGAGAGGCCTTCGGGGTGGCGGCGGCAGGCCTGGACCTGCCGTTCGTGCGGGAGAGGGCGGCGGGGTGGGGGCCGGTCCTGGAGTTGGCGGCCAAGGGGATCAACGCACCGTTGACGTCGTCGGCTGGCCGCCTTTTCGACGCCGCAGCCGCGGTGGCCGGGCTGCGGGGCAAAGTGAACTACGAGGGCCAGGCAGCGATTGAACTCGAGCAGGCTGCCGACCCATGGGAGGCCTCCGCCTACCCCTGCGCCTTGGAAGATCGTGATGGCGTGGTAGTGATCGACGGCGTTGCACTGGTGCGCGCGCTGACGGAGGATCTGGTCCGGGGAACGGACGTGGCGGTGGTCGCCGCACGCTTCCACAACGGCCTCGCTGCCGCGCTCGTCGAGTGTTGCACGCTGGTCCGGGAGGCGACGGGGCTGGCGGCGGTGGCCCTGTCCGGCGGGACCTTCCAGAACCTCCTCCTGTTGGAGCGGGTCACGGCAGGCTTGGAGGCGGCGTCGTTCTCGGTGTTGCGCCACCGCCGCGTCCCCGCCAACGACGGCGGCATCTCGCTGGGGCAGGCCGTGGTGGCAGGGGCTCGGCTCTCGCGGTAGTGGAGAGGGCTACGGCACGTGGCCGAGCACCGTTGCGGGAAGGCGCCGCTGGAGCGTCGGATCAAGGTCGTCGAACCACGCGTAGTTTTCCTGCACCATGGTCAGGGCAAGCTCGTAGGCGCCTGGCTCCGACGGGAACCTGACCGGGAGGGCGATGACCTGTGATCCTCCGGGCGGAAGCGGGGGATCGAATCGGCCCCGGTTGGCGAGAACGTCCAGCCGGTTGCCGTCGGCGTCGTACCAGCGGTAGGAGAGGTGGACCGGATAGTAGAGCGAGTCGCTCGAGAACCAGCACGGGCTGGCGTTGTGGACCGGGACCGTCAGCCATGCATCCAATCCCGGCTCGCAACGCAGCGTCTCCGGCGGGAGGCCGACCTCGAAGGCCGGTTCCACCAGGAAGCTGTCCTTCGGGGCCGTCGAACCGTCGAACTCGGCCTGGAGAGCGGCAAGTTGGCGTGCTCCCCGCCCACGCGCGCCGAGCGCCCCGCCGCGGCGGGCCCCGCCGCCACTCCGGGGCAGGCAGCACAGGTCGATCACCCCCTCCTTGCGCAGGAGCAGGTCGAGATGGTGCTGCGAGACGATCCGGGCCGGGGCACCGTCGTCCCCGATGGCATAGAGGTCGTGGTGGCGGCGCAGCAGGTCTGCAAGCTCGCGGTAGGACGTGCCGCCGAGGCGCTGGAGGAGGGCGGGGTTCATCTCCACGAGGAGCGCCGGCCGGTGACGGGCCAGGGTTGCAACGGCGCCCTGCAGGACGGAGACCTCCGCCCCTTCCGCATCGACCATGATGAGGTCGACCCGGTCGATGCCAAGCCGTTCGACGTAGTCGTCGATGCGCACTGCTTCCACGGTGCGGGTCTCTCCGCCGGGTGGTGGCCGCTCGCCGACGAAGGAGCCCGGCGGGTAGCCGGGAGAGAACACGAACTGGACGGTGCCCGTCGTGCCGTAGGCCGCAACCTGCTCGGCGACCGCATTGCCCCCACCGTTGGCCTCCAGGTTGGCGACCAGGTATCCGTACGTCTCGACGGCCGGCTCGAATGCGTAGACCGTGCCGCGGGGGCAGAGCCGGGCCATCACCACGGCGAACACCCCGATGTTGGCCCCGATGTCGATCGCCACGGAGGTGGGCTTCAGGAGCCGCCGCAGCGCGCTCATCACCCGGGGCTCGTAGGTGCCCCCCGACCGCCGGATCTGGCCGATGACGCCAAGGTCGTCGGGGGGGCCGACGAGGGTGAAGGGGACCGGGTCGAACGGCGCGGTGAGCTGAACCTCGGTCCACTCGCTCATCGGGCTGCTAATCCCCCTGGGGGCGGGACCTTCCAGACCGTGACGGACCCATTTTCCGCATAGACGGGAAGGTGAAGGGAGTCGAGATACGCCACCACCCCGGGCATCGGGTTCTCGTGATGGTCGACGATGAACCGTATCCCCAGGCCGTTCAGGTCGCCGGTGGTGAACGACGGCGGCGAGCCGGGAGCAGCGTCGATCTGGTCACCCTCCAGTTCGAGGATCTGGTGGTAGACCGGGATGCTCGTGAGGGCCGTCAGGCGCTTGTCCGGAAGCCGGGGCACGGTGCCGCCTGCCATGGCGCGGCGATGGACGGTTGCCGCGTACATGAACCGCGAGTCGTCTGCGGGGACCGGGGTGTCGTCGCCGACGACGCCGTACCCCGTGCGGAACTGGAGCGGGACGTCCAGCACCGCGCCGGGGTCGGGATCGCTGGCCATCCGTTGATAGACGGCGGGGAGCGCGACGGGCATCGCCAGGTACGTCGTCGGTGGGAGGAACTCGACGACGACCAGCAGCGTTGCCAGAGCCGGCAGGACGATCGCCCCCCGGGGCCACCGGCTCGTCAACCGTTCCAGGGCCAGGGCGGCAAGCATGATGAGCGCGAGGGACGCCACGACGCCGAAGCGCGCGGGGGCTCGGAAGCCCTTGAAGCCCGGGATGCCGTTGAGGAGCAGGTATGGCATCGGGATCGAGAACTTGAACCCCTCGTACGTGAACGCACTGCCGGTCTTGCCGTTGACGTGCAGACCTGGACCGAACGACAGCAGGCCGAAAGCAACCGCCAGGACCAACCAGTCCCGCTTGCGGCGATCCGCAAGGAACAGGCCCGCCAAGGCAAGCCCGAGTACCACCACGCCGGTGAACTCGACCCGTTCCCCTCCCGTCACATTGGCGTTCTCGGTTGCGAAGGCGTGGCCCCACAGTGGCTGGCGATCGTAGGGGACGATCCACGAGACCAGGTCAGCCGAATAGCCCTGTGCACCGCCGAGGCCCGGGGGCGGAGCGTATTCGCCGTGGCGGACGTCGCTGATCGCCGGGACCAAAAGCGGCAGCGAGATCACGGCCGTCAGCGCTCCTGCCTGCAGGAACGCCATCCCCACCTGCCGGCGCAGCGTGGAGCGAAGGCGCATGGCGACGAGGATGACAATGGCCACACCCAGCATCAGGGCGTACGTGAAATCGGTGAGGAACGTGAGCCCCAACACCGCCCCGAGGACGATCGCCTGCCGCCGGCCCGGTTTCCGGTACACGTCCAGCAGCGCAATGATCCCGAAGACGAGGAACTCGGTGTGGATCAGGTTCAGGTGCGTGATGATCCTGTTGGTTCGATACGGAAGCAGTTCGAAGGCGACCCCAGCGAAGAACGCCACCCAAGGCGGGCACCGGAGGCGCAGTGCCAGGAGGTAGGCACCCAGACCGGAAGCCACGACGGCGAACAGGCCGATGACAACGGAGGCCCCCGACAGGCCGAAGACCCGGGCGAGCGGCCACGACAACATGCTCCAGAGGGGGACGTTGGTTTCGAATGCCGTGTGGACGCCGACCGGGTGGAGGATGGCCGTGGTGACGAACGGGTTGTGCAGGGACAGCACGGCGCGCGGAACGCTCCAGTAGTTCCAGATGAACGCCGCACCGTCACCGCTGTCTGCCCAGAATTGGGTTCGAACATGGTGGACGAGTGGCCAGTAGAGCCCGACCGCAATCGCCACAAACCCAAGCGGCGGTGCCCATCGACCTCGGCGGCTGCCGGGGGCGCGGGCGTCGGGCGGACCTGCGGGTGGGGCCGGGTTGCTCAACGATCAGACCCTGCCGCCCGCGTCTGCCTGATGCGCCGTACCGCCGCGGTGGCGATGCGCCGGGCACCACCTTCCAGCAGCGCCGTCGGGCCCGGCTTGCGCAGGAAGAGCATCACCGACGTCCAGCGGAGATCGGCGACCGCCAGGACGAGGTGCGGCGTCTTCAGTACCTGCTCCGGGAGCCACACGGGGTCGTCGATGTATTCGCGGGGTGGCCGCTCCGGGTCCAGTTCCTCGACCAGCACCAAGCCCGAGGGACGGACGAGCCACTCGTCCACCTCCGCGGGCGTGAAGTACTCGGGGTGGGGGCCTCCCTGCAGGATCAGTTCGGTGGCCACGCAGGCAACCCCGTCGGGCCGCAGCACCCTGGCCATCTCACGCATCGCCTGCGCCGCCGCCGCGTGGCCGCCGAAGTGCTCGATGGAACTGAGCGAGTAGACGACGTCGAAGCTTGCGTCCCGGAAGGGCAGGTGGCAGCCGTCGGCGGGCAGGCCGACCAGGCGGTCCTCGTGATAGCGGAACGGCGCGTACTTCCGGGGGTTGGACAGGAACTCCGGGTCGGCCTCCGAGGCGATCGATTCGACGAATCCGCCGCTGTACAGATCGGTGGCCACCGTGAGGCGGCTGCGGTTGGCCAGGTGGTACAGCACGCACTCGTGTCCCGCGCCGACACCCAGCACGGTCTTCGAATGGCCCAGCGCGTCGAGCCGTTCGAGACCGTAGATGCAGTGGGTCCACTCGAAGGCCTTCCGGTGGTACCAGCCCTCATCTTGCGGCAGGCCAAGCACCCGGCCGACCGCCCGCCAGTCCGGGTCTTCCCACAGCTTGGGATGCGGCATGCGGTTCAGGCTGAGACGCCCCGCGGACCGCGGCGGGACGGGGATGCCGGCCGCGGCGCCCTGCCGGGAGGCGACCTGGCGGACGCGTTCGATACTCATCGCCGTCGCGCGACCACCGTGTAGTTCACGAGGCTCGTGGCGCCTTCGACCGGGTTGTTCTCCGGGCGGTAAGGCTGGCGGTGGTAGGTGACGGTGGCGTTGGGGAAGCCCAGTACCTTCAACATGTCCACGATAACGCCGGGGGAGAGGCCCCACCAGCCGTTGGGGCTTGCGCCGCGGGTGATGTTCCACACGAGCACCGGCTGATCCACCTGGCTGGGGTCGTGACGCAACGGCTCGACCACGATGATGGCCTCATCCGTCCGCTTGGCAGCCTCGTGGAGCGCCTGGAACGGGTCGCGCAGGTGGAGCAGGATCGAACCGAACACCGAGACGTCATAGCGGCCGATGTCGGCCGGCAGGTCGTAGATGGACCCGTAGACGGCCTGCGCGGTGAGGCCGTATTCGCGCTGGAGGAACCACCAGGCGTTCTGGACGTGCGTGGCGAAGCTGATGTGCTCGGCCCGCATCGTGTCGAGATCGAAGTGCTGCAGCGGGATGAGGTCGGGTGGGACGTCCCATCCCAGGTCGAAGCCGACCACGCTGGCTCCCTGCTGCTCCATCCAGACGCTCAGCCACCCGCTTGCCGGCCCCAACTCGAGCACTCGCCGGCCGCCCAGGACCACGCCGCCGAGGTACGCCGACTCGCCGCCGATCAGGTTCCACGCCCCCTCGATCACGCGCCCGTCGGGCAGGGCGGAGCGGTGGTAGAAGTGGCAGTCCTCGAGGGTGACGCCTGCCCAACGCTCAGCGAGCCGCTTCTGATTCTCGGGCTCGAGCTGGCCCAGGTACCCCGGCGGCGGGGTGTCGGGCCATACGGTGAGCGCCTTCCGGCCCTCCGGCAACGGCGGGACGTCGATGGGGATGGGCTCGCTCGGGATGGCCCGAAGCGGGGGAATGTCGAGTTCGGGCGGGGGCGGCGGCGTTGGCTGGGGGGCTTGCAGGAGCGTGGCAAGCCGCCGGGCAGGTTGGCGCAGGACGCGGGTGATGGGAGCGGGCAGCAGGCGCCCA
>DASPZW010000374.1:0-6525 GCA_035636055.1 Actinomycetota bacterium | reverse complement strand
CGTTCGGCGAGGCGCTGCGGATGGGAACCGAGGTCTACCACGTGCTCAAGAAGGTCCTGCACGAGCGGGGCCTGTCCACCGGCATCGGCGACGAGGGAGGGTTCGCTCCCGACCTTGCTCGCAACGAGGACGCCCTGTCCCTCCTCGTGGAGGCCATCGAAGCCGCGGGCTACGAGCCCGGCACGGAGGTGGCGCTGGCGCTCGATGTCACGGCCAACGAGCTCTACCGGGACGGGTCCTACGTCCTGCCCGGCGAGGGTGCGACGCTGACCGCCGCCGAGCTGGGGGACCGCTTCGCCGCGTGGATCGCCCGCTACCCCATCGTCAGTATCGAGGACCCGCTCTACGAGGAAGACTGGGAGGGCTGGGCGGCGCTCACTACGTCGCTGGGGGCGGAGGTCCAGCTCGTCGGCGACGACCTCTTCGTCACCAACCCCGAGCGCCTCCGCAGGGGCATCGAGCTCCACGCCGCCAACGCCATCCTCGTGAAGGTCAACCAGATCGGGACGCTCACCGAGACCTCGGAAGCGGTACGCCTCGCGGTGCGCAGCGGCTACTCGGCGGTGATCAGTCACCGGTCCGGCGAGACCGAGGACTCGACGATCGCCGACCTGGCCGTGGCGTGGGAGGCGGGCCAGATCAAGACCGGAGCCCCGGCCCGCAGCGACCGTGTGGCCAAGTACAACCAGCTCCTGCGCATCGAGGCCGAACTCGGCGAGTCCGCCCGCTACGCCGGGTCGGCGGCCTTCGGGCGTTTCCAGGCGGCCTCGGGCGGTCAGGGCTAGGCGGCCGTGCGGCTCACCTTCCACGGCACCCTGCTCGGGGTGATCATGCTGCTGCTGGCGATGATGGCGTTGGGGCCGGCCCGGCAGCTGTGGAACGAGCAGCAGCGGATCCGGAGCGATACGCAGGCCATCGCCGCCGGCAATGCCGAGGCAACCCGCCTTACCGGCCGCATCGAGGCGATGCAGGACCCCAAGCACGTCGAGCAGCTCGCCCGTGACCAGCTCGGCTACGTCAGGCCGGGCGAGACCTCGTACATCATCGTGCACCCCCAGCAGCCGGCAGCTCCCCCGTCGCCGCCGGCGGCGAAGACGACGTCGTGGCTCCGCCTGACCTGGACGGGCATCCGGTACGGGCTGTGACCGGAGGCAGGAACTAGCCCGCCTGCACCGTCCAGGCCCCCGCCTCCTGCACCAGCCGCGTGGCGGTGTGGGTGACGGAGGATCCCTTGGCGATCGTGTCGTAGACCCAGGCGACGCTGTCCTGCTCGATGGCCGCTCGCTCGTTGTGCTGTGCCCCGGCCGGGGCTGCCTTGCGGTAGGCATCCTCGATCGGCGTGCGGTAGAAGTCCGGCAGCGGCCGGCCACCGGCCACCGCTGCCCACGAGACTTGGCTGTCGGGCAGCGGGCGGGAGTTCCCGAAGCGCCACACGCCGTCGACGATCCAGCGGCCGCCCCGCAACCGCAGCGTGGTGCTCTCGTGGACGACCAAGTCGGGATCCGGTTGCACCGGCGACATCGTGCCCGGGTCCAACTCCACGGAATGGTCGACCCAGACGTCGTCGACGGACGCCGTCGCCCCGTCCCGGTAGACGACGGTCTGCGTGGCGTGCTCTGCCGAAAGCCGCAGGAGGTGGCCCGCGTCACGGAGGGTGGCCATGCGCTGCTCGTCGGCCGCCATCCCGGCTGCGCTCGCGTCGGCCCGCAACGGGGTCGTGTCGAGCGTGAGGTAGGCGGCCTTGCGGGTGCCCCACCAGGCGAGATACGCCCGTTCCACGTCGCGCGTGGTGGATGCGCTCACCGGCTTGGGGTGACCGCAGCCCGAGAGCACGCAGCAGACGGTAGCGATCAGCGCCGCCAGCTTCCGGTTGGTCAATCGAATCAATCCTCACGCCCCCCTACGGTTCCGTCGTGTTTCGACGACAATTGTGCTCAGTCCACGTAACGGCCACCTGTCCGGAGGGGATGCTGGTCCGACCTGAGAAGCCCCAGACGGCAAGCAGGATGACAAGCGTGCGGCGGTGAGCACGGACCCGAACGGGGCCCCGAACTCGTCCGCAGGCACGGCGCGCCGCGCCCGCGTCCCCGCCTTCCACACGCTCACCGGCCGGGTCCGGGGCTCGGTGCTCGTCAAGATCATCTCGCCGCTCATCGTCGCCCCCGTTGTCGGGAGCGTCGGCACCCTCCTGTACGCGGCGTGGCTCTCCGGACGACCGGGCCCCACCCGGATCTCCGCCGGCGACCTCCTCGTCCTCGGCGGGCTGCTGGTCGCTGCCGCGGCGGCCCTGTCGTGGCTCACGGTCCGCACCGTCACCCGGCCCCTCGCCATGCTGTCACGCACGGCCCGGCAGGTCGCAGCCGGCAACCTCGACGCCCACTTCGCCCACCACTCCAACGACGAGATCGGCCAGCTCGCCTCGGCCCTCGAGACCATGAAGCTGGAGGTCCGCGCCCAGCTCGAGTTGATCGGCAGCCAGACCGACGCCCTCCAGGAGGCGTCCCTGCGCATCACCTCCGCCCGGGACGAGGAGCGCCGCCGGCTGGCCCGCGACCTGCACGACGGCCTCCAGCAACAGCTGGTGGTGCTCCAGATGAGCCTTGGGCTGTCGGCCGAGCGCGTGGGCCGGGAGCCGGGGCTTGCCAGGGCCACGCTCGTCGAGGTCGGCGCCGAGCTGGAGCGGGTCCTCGACCGGGTCCGGGAGGTCAGCCACAACCTCTACCCCTCGGTGCTCCGGGACCTCGGGCTGACCTCTGCCCTGCGGTCCCAGGCGGGCAGGATCCCGATCACCACCCGGATCACGACCGACCCGGACCCGCTTCCCCGCCTGGCCCGCGACATCGAGTCCAGCGCCTACTTCATCCTGTCGGAGGCCATCGCCAACGTGCTCAAGCACGCCGAGGCCTCGGAGATCGCCATCGCCCTCACCATCGAGGACGAACGCCTGACCATCACGGTCTCGGACAACGGCGTCGGCTTCCAGCGCGATGCCGACGCCAACCGCCACGGGCTGACCCACATGGACGACCGCATCCGCTCCCTCGGCGGCGACCTGTTCATCACGTCGGGGGCTGCCGGCACGGTCATCCGGGCCTCGCTGCCCCTCGACCCCGAGCGGGCCCTGCTCTCCAGCCGCCTGGGCGGCGAGGCCATCCCCGGCATCGAGGCGCTCATCGCCGAGACGGCCGGGGCCGGCGTGTTCGTCGGGCGTGAGCCGGAGATCGAAGCCCTCCGCGATGCCTTCGAGAGCGCCGCCGCAGGGCACGGCAGGCTGCTGATGCTGAGCGGCGAGGCCGGCATCGGCAAGACCCGGACCGCGAACGAGCTGGCGACCTACGCCAGCTCCCGGGGGGCCGAGGTCCTCGTCGGCCGCTGCCATGAAGGCGGCGGGGGGGCACCCGCCTACTTGCCGTGGATCCAGGTGCTCCGGGCCTACTTCCGGGGCCGGGATCCCGCCGAGCTCTCGGCGCTCATGGGGCCGGGGGCGGCGGACATCTCCCAGATCGTCCCCGAGCTCCCGCACCGCCTGTTCGCCGACGCAGGCACCGTCGCCGAGCCGTCGGTCAACGATCCCCGCCAGGCCCGGTTCCGGCTCTTCGACTCCATCACGTCGCTCCTGCGCAACGCCTCTGCCGCACGACCACTGCTGATCATCCTGGACGACCTCCAGTCCGCCGACACCCCGTCCCTCCTGCTGCTCGAGTTCCTCGCCGGGGAGATCGGCGGCTCCCGGCTGCTGATCGTCGGGACGCAGCGCCTCGGGCTGCCGGCTGGGCACGCCCTGGAGAGGACCCTGATGACGCTCAGCCGTCGTCAGGAGACCGACACCATCGGCCTCGCCGGCCTGCGTGAGGACGAAGTGGCCAGGTTCATTGAGGTGGCCACCGGGGCCAAGCCCGCCGAGCCGATCCTCGCCGCCGTCTACCGGCAGACGGAGGGCAATCCCCTGTTCGTCCGGGAGGTTGTCCGGCTCCTCGCCGCCGAGGGCCGGCTCGAGAGCGAGGACGAGGCGGTGCCCTGGGACCTCGACATCCCGCCGACCGTGCGCGAGACGATCGGGCGCCGGCTCGAACACCTGTCGTCCGGATGCAACGAGGTGCTGGGCGTGGCCTCCGTCATCGGCCGGGAGTTCGATCTGCTCGTGCTGGAGCGGGTGTCAGGCATCGCGGCCCATCGCCTCTCTGCGGGGCTGGAGGAGGCAGTTGCGGCGCGGGTCCTCGTCGAGGTCGCACGGACCGGGTCGCCCGGCAGCGCCTTCCGCTTCCACCACGCCCTCATGCGCGAGACCATCTACGCGGACCTGCCGCCGCGCCGTCGCAACCGGATGCACCGCCGCATCGCCGAGGTGCTGGAATCGGTCTACGCCGACGACCTCGACGCCCACCTGGCCGAACTCGCCCACCACTACCAGGCTGCCGGCCGCGGGCAGGCCGCGACGCTGGCCATCGACTACGCGGCGCGCGCGGGCGCGCGGGCCGCGTCGCTCCTCGCATTCGAAGACGCGTCCCGCCACTACGAACGCGCCCTGCGGGCGCTCGGCGGCGAAGGGACGGCCAAGATGTCCGAGCCCCGGCGTTGCGACCTGCTGCTCGCCCTCGGGGAGACCCAGTGGCGAGCCGGGGACACCCCCAAGGCGAGGGAGAGCTTCACCGAGGCGGCGGCGATCGCCCGGCGCCTGCGGGACCCGAACCGCCTCGCCGCGGCGGCGGTCGGGTACGGCGAGGGCCTCGGGGCCTACGAGTTCGCCGAGGCAGCCGACGATGTGCTCGTGGGCCTGTTGGAGGAGGCGCTGGTCGCCCTCGAGACGTGGCCCCCCCTTCGCCCCCGCGGCCTCCACCGGCGGAACCTCCACGAGGGCCAGGGCATCGGGCCAGAGGTGACGGCCCGCCTCCGGGTGAAGGTGCTGGCCCGGCTCGCCGTCGAGCTGTACTACACCGACCAGGTCGAACGCCGGGCCGCCCTCGGCCAGCAGGTGGTCGAACTCGCCCAGCGCGTCGGCGACCCCAGTGCCCAGCTCATCGCCCTCTACGGCCGTTTCCGCTCCGTGCTCGGCCCCGACGCACTCGACGAACGGCTCGACGCCGCCGAGGAGATCGTTCGCCTCGGCGAGAAGATCGGCGACCGGGAGACCGCCTCCCGGGGCCGGCGCCTCCGGCTCGTCACCTTGCTGGAGCGCGGCGACCGGGCGGCGGTCGACGAGGGGATCGGGGCCTGGGCGCAGCAGGCGGAGGAGCTGCGCCAGCCGCTGTTCCGCTGGCAGGTGCTGAGCTTCACGACCATGATCGCCCTCCTAGAGGGCCGCTTCGCGGATGCCGAGGTCGCGATGAAAGAGGCCCTGAAGACCAGCGGGCGCGGCCCGGGCCAAGCGGCTCAGATCCGCTTCGGGGCCCAGTTGTTCATGCACCACTGGGGGCGGGGCCGCCTGGAGCAGATGGAGGACGAGGCTCGCGAGGTCGCCGACCGCTACCCGTGGCTGCCCGGCTGGCGGACCGGGCTGGCCGTCATCTTCTCCGAGCTCGACCGGCCGCTGGAGGCGAGGGCCTACTTCGACGAACTGGCCGCCGCAGACTTTGCCGACATCCCGAGGGACGGCAACTGGCTGGGCTCGATGGCCATGGCGTCACTGGCATGTGCCTACCTGCGGGACTTCCGCAGAGCCGGGTTGCTCTTCGACCTGCTGGAGCCCTACGAGCAGCGCTGCATCGTCGTGCACGCTGGCGGATTCTCCCTGGGATCGGCCGCGACGTTCCTGGGCGTCCTCGCCGCGACGCTGGGCCGCTTCGACGAGGCGGCTCGGCTGTTCGAGGAAGGCCTTGCGCGCAACGAGGCGCTCGGGGCGAGGCCCATGGCGGTCATGACGTTGACCCAGCATGCGGCGATGCTCGTGTCCCGGAATGGCCCGGGCGACGCCTGGGCCGCGACGGACCTGCTGCAGCGGGGGCGGGATCTTGCCCTGGCGATGGACATGCAACGGGCGGTGGAAGTGATCGACAGCCTGCAGCGGCGGGCCGAGTCGCTGCGGCGCATCGCCGGATCGGCGGCCGGGTAGCCCGAACGGCATGGCGGGGGGAGACGGTGGCCGGTGCGGGACGGTGGCCGAAGGTGCGGAAGAGTCGATGCTGAAAAGGTATGGAGGTTTTGGTACATGAGACGACCCTTTTCTTCCACACCTCTGACGCCGCACCGGGTCCGCCTTCTCCGGCCTTGGGGGGGCCGCGGAGGCGGAACGTGAGTGGGTTGGTGGACTAGGATCGAGCTGCCCGAGAGGGTCAGCATCACGAGCCGGGGGGGGAGCTCCCCAACCCGCCGCTGGCGGGCTCGAAGGTTGGCCAAAGATCGCGCGTATGCGCGCGATAAGTCACTAACCTTCGGAATGCCTCCTTGGTCGGGCGCTCGGCCTCCGAAGTCTGGAAGAAAATAACGAGCGCAAACTTCACGGCCGCAGCCGGGCTGACGACGTCACCTGGGCGCAGGATGCAGCACGCGGCCACCAGTCGAGGGGTGGACAGACCCCGGAGAGCTTCG
>DASPZW010000373.1:0-3053 GCA_035636055.1 Actinomycetota bacterium | reverse complement strand
GAGGAGCGAGGTCGCCTCCGAGCCAAGCTCTCCAAGCCTCACCCAGCCGCCTGCCTCCGTGGTCGACACCGTCTCGGTGCGGTTGGCGGACCCGTCACGTGCGACGACGTTGCTCATGGCTCGGAGGTAGGCGCCGGCAGCCGGCACGTATGCGTGCTTCTGCACGAAGTCGAGCACGTGCCGGCCCTCGGCCACCCACGCCGGCTGGCCGAACGTCGTGCCCGCCTCGATCAAGACGGCTCCCTGCTGGATGGCTTCGTCCGTGCGGTAGAACCCTTGCGGGATCGCGGTGCTGGTTTGGTAGATGGTCCCGACCTTGGCGTTGAACCAGCGTGAATAGGCAGCACCCATCCCCCGGGCCGTCGTCGAGTACCACGGGTCGTGGGAGAGCGAGCCGATGCCCATGAGCTCGTCGTAGATCCACCCTCGCCGGTCGGCCTTCCCGCCGAACTCCCGCTTGACCACCGCGGTGTAACGGTTGATCGAAGCGTCGAACTGGTGGTCCGCGGGGTGGGTGGAGGTGTAGAGCCAGAGGTCGTGGAGGAAGCGGAGGTCGGTCAGGGCGTCGTGCCCCAAATAGGTCGTCGGCGTCTGAGGCTGGAAACGGCCGTTGTAATTGACCCCGACCCCGTAGCGCCAGTTGACGTACGCGCCACCGGACACAGGATCGGCGCCGAAGTCCCGCTCGGCCTGCAGGGTGCTCAGGACGATCTGGTCGACCGACGGCTTTCCCGAGGACGCATGGAGGGAAGAGGAGGCCGGGGCAGACGAGGAAGACGTGGCGTGGGCAGACGATGGGGACGAGGCGGAGTGCGAGGCGCTCTTGGAACTGGAACCGGAGGTGTGGGAACTGCCCGCGAGGACGGCCGAGGGAGTGCCAAAGGCAGCCGCCGCCATTGCAGCCACAAGGCCGGTTCGCAGAAGACGCGTCATGAGAATCCTCCTTCGGATGGTCTCCGGCGTCCCTGCCCGTTGGGGGGTCTATGGCGGACGTGCCTGATAGCCCCAGGCTGCCGTTACGGGAGACGTGCGGGCCGAGTTCGTTCGTGCTGTCCTACACAACATCGGCTCGCGGGCTCGGGCTCTCCATCCCGCATCCGAACCAATCTCTGCGGGAGATGAGGACCCCAAATGGGGGATCGGGGAGAAGCGTCGCCTAAGCGGGCGTCTCCTGCCCGGCCGCCTGGGCCTGGTTCAGCAGGGCCATCGCCTGCAAGCGGCCGGCATCCCGGTCGGAGCCGAACATGTCGCTCAACTCGTTGAGGCGATCGTTCTCGGACAGGCTTGTGACGCGCGTCACCGTCCGGCCCTCGGCCGCCTGCTTCTCCACCCGAAGGTGGAGGTCGGCGAACGCGGCGATCTGTGGGAGGTGGGTGACGGCAAGGACCTGGCTGTGGCGGGCAAGCTCCCAGAGCTTACGGCCGACCACCTCGCCCACCCTGCCTCCGATGCCAGAGTCGATCTCGTCGAAGACCAGCGTCGGGTGAGGGTCGGCGCCGGCAAGCGCCGCCTTGATCGCCAGCATGACCCGTGAGGTCTCACCCCCGGAGGCGATCTTCGCCAGCGGGCGGGGCGGCTCGCCGCGGTTCAGCGAGAGCAGGAACTCTACGGGCTCGAGGTCGTGGGTTGCCGGCCCCGCCTCGCCGATGTGGACCCCGAAGCTGCCGGCCATGGCCAGCGTGCTGAGCTGCTCCTCCACGCGCTGCTCGAGGCTCCGGGCCGCGCGGCGCCGGCCGGCCGACAGCTCGCCGGCGACCGCACCCAGCTTGCGCAGCAGGGAACCCTCGTCCGCCTCCAGGCTTGCGATGGACCGCTCGCGGCCGGCGAGCCCCGCCAGCTCGTCCTCCGCCCCCTCGGCGAAGGCGAGGATCTCGTCCACCGTCGCGCCGTATTTGCGCTTCAAGGCGAAGATCGCGCCGAGGCGCTCCTCCACCTCCGCCAGGCGCTGGGGGTCGTACTCGATCCCCTCGCGGTAGGCACGGAGGGCGTCGCCGAGCTCGCCGAGAGGGACACCGGCCGCCGCAGCCACATCGCCGAGATGCCCGGCCTCCGGATCGAGATGGGTGAGCTGGGCTACGCGATACGCGGCGGCACGAAGAAGGTCCTGTGCCGAGGATCCCTCATCCTCGCCGGCCACTGCGGAGAATGCCTCGCTGGCCAGCCGGATGATCTCCCCGGCGTTGGCAAGGACCCGCTGAGCATGGCGGAGCAACTCATCTTCGCCCGGCTCGAGACGCGCCCGAGCGATCTCGTCGACCTGGTGGCGAAGGAGATCCGCGCGCCGGGCCAGCTCGCGCTCGTCCCCGCGCAGGTCGGCGAGCTCGCGCTGCAGGCGCCGCACCTGAACCCGCAGAGCCGCGGCGGAGCGCCGGAGTTCGCCGAGACCTGCCCAGCGGTCGAGCAGCTCGACGTGCTCGGGCACGCGCAGCAGCGAAAGGTGGGCGCTCTGGCCGTGGATGTCGATGAGGCGCTCCCCCACCTCCTGAAGCATCCGGAGCGGCACGGCCCTTCCGTTGATGCGGCAGACGTTGCGTCCCGAGGAGCCAAGCTCCCGGCCCAGGATCAGCAGATCGTCGTCGGGGGCAGCGAGCCCCGCCTCCTCGAGGGAACCCAGCTCGAGAGGAGATGCCTGAAAGATCCCCTCGACCCTCGCCCCGCTGGCGCCGGAACGGATCATCCCGGCGTCGGCTCGACCACCGACCAGCAGTCCGACGGCATCAATGACGATCGACTTGCCAGCCCCGGTCTCCCCGGTGAGGGCGTTCAGGCCAGGTCCGAAAGCGATGCGCGCCTGGTCAATGACCGCCAGGTTGGAGATGCCGAGCTCGAGCAGCACGGCAGCCAGCGTAGCGCCTCGCCGGGTCGGGGCGGGGCTGCTGACTCAGAACGCGGGCCGGCCCGTGGGGAGGTAGGTGAACCCGGCGTCCCGGGCGGCCTCGGGGTCGAACAGGTTGCGGCAGTCCACGAGGATCGGCACGGTGAGGATGCCCTTCAGCCGCACCAGGTCGAGATCTGCGAACTCCGGCCACTCGGTGCAGACCACGAGGCAGTCG
>DASPZW010000372.1:0-3743 GCA_035636055.1 Actinomycetota bacterium | reverse complement strand
GCGCGGCGAGGTCCCCACGGGTTGTCGCCGCCAGGGCTCCGATGCCCCCGGCGCCGGACGGTGCCACACCGCGCGCAGCGGTCCGCTCCCCGCGAGGTCGCCGGCGAGCTCCACCATGCCCTGGTCGACGTCGACCACCGCCTGCCCGGCAGCTGGCGGGAACGGAGCTGCCGCTCCGGGAGGCAGGGGACCGAAGCGCAGGCTGCTCCAGGGAATGGGACTGCCGCCGACGCTGAGCTCCAGCATGGGTGGATCGCCGGGGTGAGAGCTTGCGAGGGGGTGGGAGGGGGCGATCACCCGGGTGCCACCCTCGCTGAGGTCTCCGGGTCCGGCGAGCGCCTCGATCAGCCGGCGGGTCACCCGCACGGGGGCGCCGGTCTCTTCGATTGCGGGGGCAGGGCCGCCGGAAGCAGCGAGGTCCTCGGCAGAGAGCGACAGCGGGCGGGGCCTGATGTACAGCGGTGCCGGAACGCCGAGGGGGTGCAGGGCGTAGCGGTGGGTGCTGGGTGCAGACGGCAGGCTGACCGGCACGGCTTGGGTCCCCCGGTACGTGAACACTCGCCAGGGCCACACGACGGCGGTCGCGGCAGCCGGATCGAAGTTCCCGCCGGGCGTGAAGGACCGCCGGGCCCGGTCGAACGGGGTGCCGACACGCGAGGCGGCGACGTCGGCCAGCGACAGCGCCGCAGCGCGCGGCGGGGGCGGGTAGCCGAGGCGCTGGGACCACAGGGTGACCTGCCACCCCTCCACGACCCTGGCGCTGAAGGCCGTCAGTACCTCGGCGAAGTCACGGAGCGCCCCCGGGGTACCCTTGCGGCGACGCAGGGCAATGGCGTACGCCACCTCGGCGCGCTCGGCGTCGCTGGGCAGCCCGACGAGCACCGCGAGGTACGGCACAACCCAGGGAGCGCAGCTCTCGACAAACAGGTCTTCCCAGACCTGGTCGATGTCTGCAGCCAGCAGCCGGTACTGGGTGTCGACCGCCGCCAGGAGCGCATCGAGCAACCGGGCCGACGACAGGGAGGCCTCCCCGGAGCCGGGGACATCGCGCAGGGCCGGCGGGAGCCACGTGGCGATCGACGTCCCGGGCACGAGGCTCACGGTGCCACCACGACCTGGTCGACCCTGCCGGCAACCAGCAGCTGGTAGACCTGCGGGACTGCATGGGGCCTCATCGCCAGGCCGGTGACCCCGACGACACCCGGCACCCGGTGGAGCAGCGCCTGGACCTTCGACGGCACGATCGGCTCGCCAAGGGTGCGCGCGGCCGGTCCCAACCCACCACGGAAATCGCCGAGCGCCGCCCTGGCGGCGGCGCCGACGGTAGCCGGATCCCGCCGTGCGTCGACGGCAAGCGACGCCTCGATCACCACGGGGGTGACGTCGCCGGTCGTCGTGCACAACGGGATCCGGGTGTCCCTGCGGCCGTCGAGGAAGGAGGCAAGCGATGCCAGCTCCGCCGGCTGCGGTACCCGGGGCACGCCGTCGGCCGCCCGAAGGAAGGCGAGATGCAGGCCAGAGCGGCCACATGCGCAGCCCGGTCGCGCCCCCACCCAGGCCACGGCGTGCGAGACGCCGGGATATCCGAGGGCAAGGTCGGCAAGATCCTCCAGGGAGACCGCCCGGTCGAAGGCACGTGCCCGCCCGGGAACCCGGATCCGAAGGCTGGCTTCGTCGTCCTGGTCGGCTCCACCGGATGCGGCACCCGCCCCGGTGACCTTTCGGATCCCCCGCACGCTGCCGATCAGGCTGTCGATGGCCCCGTCGGCGACGTTGCCGGCGAGGCCGCCCCCGACGCGGTACGTGGCTGCCACGTTGTTGGTTCCCGTCGGCAGTCGCGCTCCTTCGAGGCCGTCGCCGAACTCGAGGGTCACCCCCCCGTCCTGGTTCAGGTGCGTGACGAAGCTGGGACTGGATCCCCCCCTGTACAGGCTTGGGACCTCCTCCCACTCCAGGCCATCCACCCGCAGCCGCAGCGTCGGCACGGGATTGCCACCCGCATCGAGGTCGTAGGCCACGGGGGCGTCGGGCACCACCATCTCCTGCCCGGACTGGGAGGCATCGCCGCTCCCCAGCGTCGCCCCCGAGGTCCTGCCGTGATGGACCTTGACGACATTCGCCGTGGCAGGCGCCTGCAGGTCGTCGGCCCCCAGCGTCCCCACCAGGCCATCGGGGAGCCCGACCAGCAGCCCGCCGGAGTCCAGCGTCACCGCGCCGTCCTTCCCCTGGACGGGCTGGCAGCGGACCACCTCCCATCCGGTCGCAGCCGCCTGCTGGGTCTGCACCGCCACCCAGCTGGGAGCGACGGCGGGGGCCGGGTAGAGGCGCAGCTGGAGCAGGCCGGACGAGGTCGGGGGTCGCCGCTGGAGCTCGACATGAGCGATGTCAAGCCTGCGGTCGAGCACGTAGACCGTGAGGGGAACCAACTCGGCGTTCGACAACGTTGGCGGCCGTTCGAACGGCTGCACCACGAGCTT
The DNA here is from genome assembly GCA_035636055.1 of Actinomycetota bacterium. Taxonomy (GTDB): domain Bacteria; phylum Actinomycetota; class CADDZG01; order JAHWKV01; family JAOPZY01; genus JAOPZY01. The sequence continues at coordinate 1,266 of DASPZW010000372.1, read as the reverse complement.
GGAGACTCGCACCGGTGTACCAGGGGCGACCTCCCACTCGACAGGCACCTGCCCGGCCAGGGTCACCACGTCGCAGCGGGAGGCCGCGGTCGTCCAGTCGACGAGGGCGACGAGCTGGCCCGCCGACACGTCGTCCAGCGCAGCGTCGACAACGATCCATGCCGGCGGATCCTGGCCTGGCGGACCCTGGCCTGGCGGACCCTGGCCGTACGGGGCCTGCGGGGGCAGGGTCACGAATTCCCCCGCCTGGGCCTGCGGCGGGTTGGAGGGCGACGGGTTCGGGGGAGGTGGGAGCCGGAGCACCTTCGAGAGGTGCCGGGCGGATCCCGCGGTGGCCCGAACCGGGTAGGCGGCATAGGACGCGGTACGGTCCGGCATCAGGGAGCCGAGATCGCGGTCGAGCTGGATGGCCGTGTAGCCGACCTCCGGCGTGATGCCGAGCACCTTCGCCAGCGCCAGTGGTTTCGCGGACATCGACGAGCCCGCCGGTGCCTCCGCAAGCAGCAGGACCCTGTCCCCGGCCCGCAACCCGGGATCGCCCGGCAGGCGCAGCGTCCTGCCGGGTGTGGCGGGATCCGGCAACCATGTGGCGGTGAGGCCGGCCCAGTCGCCATGGAGTTGGGTGTCCTCGATCACCTCGAAGGTCTGGGAGGCCGGGCGCGCCGGCGGCAGCGCCGGTGCCTGCACCCGCGTGCCGGCCGGAACGAGCGGGTCGGCAGCACGGTCGACGTCGACCTGCACCCAGGCCTGGGCCGCGACCCGAGGGCTGGGGCGGTACCCGAGCAGGTCGGCGAGGCGCCGGACGTTCATCCAGTCCAGCGCGGTCCCGAGGTACGCCTCGTTGGCCGTCAACTCGGTGTAGGCCGACACCCCCTCGGCCACGAATGCCCAGAGCTGGGCCAGCGTCGCCGCCCAGGGGTCGGCGCGGAGGTCCCAGTGCGCGCCGAGCAACGCTCCGTCGACAACGGTGCGCTCCACCTCGTCGACGAGGTTGCTCAGGAACGAGGCGTAGCCGCCCAGCCGGCGGGCAAGGTAGGGAAGGCCGGGGGGCGGCGGCACCAGCCCGAGCGGCACGATCGCCTCGGGGATTACGGTCACGGCTGCGCTCCCTGCGCTCCTGAGTCCGTGACCATGATCTCGAGGCGTCCTCGGTCGGGGCGCTGAGGGTCGTCATCCAGCACCGGCACCTCGTTGGCCGCGAAGCGCAGCACTTCGCGGAAGGTGCCGGGGGGATCGCTGAGCCGCCTCGCTTCGGTCACCACCACG
>DASPZW010000371.1:0-8227 GCA_035636055.1 Actinomycetota bacterium | reverse complement strand
CAAGGGTGCCCTGTCACGCGGCACCTGCCGATCCCCGCGAGCGCCTGGCAACGACCGTTCCGTGCCCAGATCGGTTGCCCACCCGGGAGTGGCTCTCCCCCCCGGGTCAGAGGACCGCCCCGTCTCCCCGGGACGGGGCGGCCCTCCTCCCTGGCGCCCCCCGGTCCGGACGATCTGAAGCGAGGCAGAAACGTCGTAGGCTCGCGCTCGAATCCAGACTCCGAGCGGACAGGGACAAGCCCGAGGGCTGGACATCTTCGGGACAGAGTCAAGACAATCGACCCCACGGAGTCCCAGGAGAGGCCCCGACTGTCTTGCCCGGGTGGAAGGCGTTGCGGGCCTGGGGCACGCCGTCCTCGCCGGCCCCTCCTGTCTGTACAGGAGTTCCAAATCGAGCCTCGGCCCCGAACGTCAACCTTCGTTTCACCCCGCCCCTTTCTCGCTTGTCCGGCTGAGTCAAAACGGATTCGGTCCGGCGGGGAAGAGGACAACGTGTCCCGCCTTGAAAGGGCTACAACTTGTGACGGGTATGGGGAGTCTGGGGCGATGGTAGGATACCGTCATCCCCTCGTCGTAAAGGGATCGGCAATGCAGCCACCACTGCCCGGCCAGCTCCCGCTGGCAGATCTGATCGCCGAACAGCGGCGATCTGTTCGTCAAGGCGGTCGAGTTTGGCGTCCGCAAGTGCTTCATGAACTCCGGACAAAGTTGCAATGCCTTGACCCGGCTCCTGGTCCCGTCAGACCGCCATGACGATGCTGTCCAGATTGCGGTCGAGACGGCAGCCGCCCAGAGGGTCGGAGACCCACTCGACGAGAAGACCCGCATCGGACCCCTGATCTCGGGCGGGCAACGGGACCGTGTACGCGGCTACATCCAAAGGGGCATCGCTGAGGCCGCCCAGCTCGCTACCGGGGGCCTGGAGCCACCGGCCGGACTGGAGCGGGGCTACTACGTCCGGCCGACTGTTTTCGCGGGGGTGACCCCAAGCATGGCGATCGCTCGGGAGGAGATCTTCGGTCCGGTGCTCGCCTTGATCCCATACACCGACGATGCGCAGGCGCTGGAGATTGCCAACGCCACCGCCTACGGGTTGGCCGGCGCCGTATGGTCGGGGGACGCCGACCGCGCTCAAGCCTTCGCCCGACGGATGCACGCCGGACAGGTGGACGTCAACGGAGCCAAATGGAACGTGCTCGCCCCATTCGGAGGAGTCGGCCTGTCTGGCTTCGGGCGGGAGTACGGCCGGTTCGGACTCGAAGAGTTCACCGAGGTGAAATCTCTACAGATCTAAACTCCAGCCGGTCTTCGACCGGTACTTCAGTAAGGGCTAGAAGGCTTGCGGGCCAACTGGGCCCGCAAGTTTGGGTGATCTGAGATCACCCCGGCCCCAACTCCATCCAGGTTGCCGATCTAGCGACAGGATGTCGTGCGACCCAGAAATGGACACCAACTTTGGGCCAAAAGTGCCCATTTGCGGGCGTTTTGACCCAAAGTTCGGCCGACGGTTCAATTCTTCCGGTGGGCCGGTGGAGAGGCGAGGCCGGAGGACCTTCTTTGGGTGTTTATGCATCAATATCGTGCTTGTTCACCCAAAGAAGACCCCAGCAGCCCCGGTCCCCTTCGCGACTCCTAGCGCAGAACCAAATCGACCACTCAGCGTGACCGGTGAACCGATAGGTCAAGTCCAGTGCGACCCGGAGGACAGACGAAGGCGCCGGATCGCGGCTCCACCGACAGCATCTCGCGACTGAGAGCGGCGAGCCAGGGAACATGCTTTGGAGGACGGCGGCCGACCGCCGGCACCCCTCAGACCGCCGCCACCGCCGCTGCCGCCGCGGCTTCGTTGAAGACGGCGAAGGCCTCGGCAAGCTCGTCGTCGGTGATCACCAGCGGGATCAGGTGGCGCAGGACCTTGGCCTCTTTGCCGGCGGTCACGGTCAGGACGCCCAACTGCATGGCGGTGGCCCTGAGCCGGGCAAGCACCTCCCGGTCACGGAACTCGACCCCCACCATCGACCCCAGTCCCCGGATATCGCCGATCAGGCCGGGGGCCGCGGATGCGATGGCGGTCCACCCCGTCGTGATGAGCTCGCCCAGGCGCTTGGCCCGCTCGACGAGGTTACCCTCGTCGATGACCTCCAGCACGGCGATGCCCGCCGCCAGCGCCACAGGGTTGCCGACGTAGGTCCCGCCGAGGGTGCCCGGGTTGAGCGCGTCCATGAGGTCCGGCTCCCCGGCGACGGCCGACAGCGGCAGGCCGGACGCGATGGACTTGCCGAGGGCGACGAGATCGGGTCGCACGGCCCGTCGCTCGCTGGCGAGGAACATGCCGGTGCGGCCGTAGCCCGTCTGGATCTCGTCGACGACGAGCAGCGCGCCGAACTCCTTCGTGAACCACTTCAGCAGCGGCAGGAACTCCGGTGGGGGGACAACGAACCCGCCCTCGCCGAGCTGTGGCTCCACGACCGCCGCGGCGATGTCGTGGGCGGCGAAGACCTCCCGGGCGGCCTTCTCGAAGGACTCCATCGTGGCGCCCTCGAAGCCGGGGTACGGCAGGCGGTAGACCTCGGGCGTGAAGGGCCCGAACCCCTGCTTGTAGGGGACCTCCCGCTGCGTCAGGGCGAGCGTCAGGTTGGTGCGCCCGTGGAAGGCGCCTTCGAAGCAGATGATGCCGGGCCTACCCGTCACGGCCCGGGCGATCTTGACGGCGTTCTCGATCGCCTCGGCCCCCGAGTTGAAGAAGGCGACCTTGCGCCCGCCGCCGCAGTGCTGCGAGACCGCTTCAGCCAGGCGCTGGTAGAGGTCGTAGGGGATCACGGAGTAATCGGTGTGGAGGAACCTGGTGGCCTGCTCCCGTATGGCGTCGACCACCTTCGGGTGGGAGTGGCCCACGGCAAGGCAGCCGAGGCCACCGGTCAGGTCGAGGTAGCGGTTGCCATCGACGTCCTCGACCATCGCACCCTCGCCCCGGGCGATGGCGACCGAGGTGGGGTCCGGCGCAACCGGTCGGGCCACCCATGCCGGCGCTGCCGCCGCCAGGGCGCTAGAGCGGGGGCCGGGGACATCGGTGACGATCTTGATGGAGCCCATCGGTTACACCCTCCGCTGGTCGTTTTCCAGTCGTCGTCCACTCCTTCGGAGTGTTCGACGATCCCCGAATAGGACCCAGGGGGGATTCGAAGCTGATCCCCCTCCGCAACGCTGCGGGGGGCTGCTACTCCCCCCTGGACCCCCCTGCCCGGCCATCCATGATCGCAGGAGGGGCCGCTGCCCGCTGGTCATGGAACAATCTCGCCTGTGAGCGACCAGGCCGTTGCGCCACCCGCGGACCGCTCCTACCTTCGCCTCCTGATGGTCCTCCTCGGCACCGCCACCTTCTTCGAGGGGTACGACACCGGCATCGCCGCGGTCGTCATCCCCGACCTCGCCCGCGACTTCCACGTGCCCGACAGCCTCCTGGGCAGCCCGGTCTCTATCGTCAACCTGGGCGCCCTGTTCGCCCTGTTCGTCATCGCCGTCGGCGACCGCGTCGGCCGCCGCCCGCTGCTCATCGCGACCACGCTCCTCTACGCCGCCTTCACCGGGCTGACCGCCGCTGCCCACAGCGTGGCGACCTTCACCGCCATCCAGTTCCTCGCGCGGATGTTCCTCGTCAGCGAGCTTGCCGTGGCCATCACCATCGCAACCGAGGAGTTCCCGGCGGACCGGCGGGGGCGGATCATCGGCTCCCTCTCCCTGCTCGGGGCGCTCGGGCTCATCGCCGTCGTCGTGGCGTACCGCCTCCTCGCCCACACCTCGCTCGGCTGGCGGGGGCTGTACCTCCTCGGGACGGTCCCCCTCGTCGTCGCCGCTCCGTTGCGGACCCGGCTGCGGGAGAGCCGCCGCTGGCTCGAGGCGAAGGCGCGGGGGCAACGACTGCGCCGCACCCCGGTGCGCCTCGTGCTCACCGGTGCCTACCGGGTACGCCTGCTGATCGTGAGCGGCATGCTCTTCTGCTTCAACTTCGCCGTGCTCTCCGGCGCCGCCTACTGGACGCTGTTCGCCCGCAACGAGCGGGGGCTCCCGGCGAACACCGCCAACACGTTCCTCGCCGCTGCGGTCGTCATGGGCCTCCCCGGGTACGTCCTGGCCGGCCGGCTCCAGGACCGGTGGGGCCGGCGGCACACGGGCACGCTGTTCATGCTGCTGGGCACCGTCTTCGGCATCGCCGCCTTCCAGGTCCACGGACGGGTCCCGATGCTGGCCGCCCTGACCGGAGCCGTGTTCTTCGGTCTCGGCGGCACGCCGGTGATCAACGCGGTCTCCTCGGAGCTGTTCGCGACGGAGATCCGGGCCACGGCGCTGGCGGTCGCCCGGTCGTTCTTCGGCACCCTCGGGGCGAGCGCCGGGCTCTTCCTCGTGCCCCGCCTCGCCGGCCATCAGGGACTCGCTGGGAGCTACGGGAACGCCGTGGCGCTGGCGGGCCTGGCCCTCGTCCCCGCCGCCGTCCTGCTCAACCGCCTGCCGGAGACCGCCGGCCGCGAGCTGGAGGACCTGGCTATCGGCCCCGACGGCTGACCCGACGGCTGACCGGCCCAGCGCAATGTCATCTAGTTCGAGGCATCTGGAAAGCTGGAGCGGTGGCCTACCTCGATCTGCTGCGCTCCAACCAGACCTTCCGCCGGCTGTGGTTCGCCCAGCTCATCTCCCTCGGCGGCGACTGGTTCAACGTCGTCGCCCTGACCGGGCTGCTCCTGCGCCTCACTGGCTCCAGTTTCTACGGCGGGGCGGTCCTCGCCACCGGCCTGCTGCCGCAGTTCCTGCTCTCCCCGCTGGCCGGGGTGGTGGCCGACCGGTTCGACCGGCGGCGTCTCATGCTCGGGGCCGACCTCGTCGCAGCCGTAGCCGCGCTGTCGATGCTCGCCGTCCGCACCCGCGGCAGTGTCTGGCTCGGCTTGGTGGCGCTGGGCTGCATCGCCGCGTGCGGGGCGTTCTTCGACCCGGCGTCGCGATCGGGCCTGCCCAACGTCGTCGAGGCCGACCAGCTCGATGCCGCCAACGTCCTCATGTCCTCGGCGTGGGGCATCATGGTCGCCGTCGGGGCAGCTGCGGGCGGGCTGGTTGCGGGCCTCCTCGGCCGGGACGCCGCGTTCATCGCCAACGCCGGGTCCTTCGTGGTCTCGGCGACCCTCATTGCCGGCGTCCACCGCCGCCTCGGGCCGTTCCACGGCGATGGCGGTGGGGAGGACCGAACCCGGCTCCGGCCGTTGCGGGACCTGCGGGAGGGCGCGGCGTGGGCCCGCGGCGACGGGCGCGTGGTGGCCCTGCTGGCTCAGAAGGTCGGGTTTGGACTCGGCACCGGCATGATCGGCCTGCTGCCCGTCTTCGCCACCCGCCTCTCCACGGGGCACGGTGCATGGCCGGCCGAGGCGGCGATCGGGCTGCTCTACGGCGCCCGCGGCCTCGGGACGCTCGTCGGGCCGTTCGGGGCGAGGATGCTCATCCGGGGGGATCTCCGGCGGCTGTTCCCGGCGATCGCCGGCGCGATGGCGCTGTTCGGCGCCGCCTACGCCCTGTTCCCCGCAGCCCCCGGCCTGTGGGCCGCCGCCGGCATCGTCCTGGTCGCCCACCTCGGCGGAGGGACGCAGTACACGATGACGGGCTACGGGCTCCAGCAGCTCACGCCCGACTGGGTCCGGGGCCGGATCATGTCCTTCGAGCTGTGCCTCGTCACCCTGTCGATGTCGCTCAGCCTGCTCGGTGCCGGTTGGGCTGCGCTGGTCATGGACCCGCGCGCGGTCGTGGAGGTGCTGGCGGGCCTCACCCTCGCCTACGCCGCGGTCTGGGCGCTGGCCACGCTGCGCTTCTGGCGGTCTAGTTCTGGGATGTCGACCCGACGAAGCGGTCGGGCGGTAAGAAGTACGGGTTCAGCATGAGCGTGCCGCTCACGATGATCCTGGGATGGGTCCGCAGCAGGTCGACCAGCATCCGCCCCCCGCGTCTTGCCCCTGTGTTTCTCGGGGGCGGCCCCCTGGAACGGCTTGACGTCGAAGCATGCTGCGACAATCGGCGGGAGAATCCCCACGCGATCGCGTAGATATGCGCAGGAACGTGCCCCCCAAACGCCGCAAGCTCCTCACTCGCCCAGGTATCCCCCAGTTCGGTAAAGCGCGCGGCCCGATCTACCGATGTAGGAGTCATGGACACCATCCTTGCCACCCATCCTGTTCGCGTCGTGCTCGCCGACGATCACCCCATGGTCCGCCGAGGCCTCCGCCTGATCCTCGAGGAATCCGATGAGGTCGACGTCGTCGCGGAGGCCGGCAACGGGCAGGAACTGCTGGACATGGTCGACGCCACCAATCCCGATGTCGTGGTGGTCGACGTCGCCATGCCCAAGCTCGATGGGCTCGAGGCCGTCCGCCGCATCCGCGATCGCCACCCCGGCGTCAAGTCCCTGATCTTCACCGTCCACGACGAGGAGTCCTACGTCCACCGGGCGGTCCTCGCGGGGGCCAGCGGCTACCTGCTGAAGACAGCGTCGGCCGACGAGCTGATCAAGGGCATCCTGACCGTCTCCGAGGGCAAGGCGGCGCTGCACCCCTCCATCACCCGTCACCTGCTGGACGGCTTCGCCGGCATGACCGAGCCCAGGGGCCGGGGCGCCGAGGCGCTGTCGCAGCGGGAGCACGACGTCCTGCAGCTCCTCGCCTTCGGTAAGACCAACAAGGAGATCGCCAAGGAACTCGGCATCGGGGCCCAGACGGTGAAGACGCACATCTCCCACATCTTCACGAAGATGGGCGCCGCCGACCGCACCGACGCGGTCGCCCTGGCGCTGCGCAAGGGCATCGTCCAGTAGAACAGGCACCCGGCCCGGCTCAGGCCCCCAGCAGCTCCTCCGACAGCTCCACCTCGTAGCCCGGCCGCGCCGGCTCCAGCGACCGCAGCCGTGGCGCCAGCGCCCCAGCCGACGCGTGGCAACGCGCCCTCACGTCGGCCAGCGCCGGTGGTGGTCCGAGCCGGCGGCCCCCCGCCACGACCTGGCTGAGCAGCGGGCGAGCCCCCTCCGGCGCCGGTCCCCGTGCCGGGGCGATCAGGTCCCGGACGAGCACGCCGCCCTCTTCGAAGCGGTAGACCTGTTTCGTGCCGCCGGGCAGGGTGGCCTTGCCGGTCGAGGTCTTGAACTTCGGCCCCGAGGCGTCCTCCACCAGCTTGTAGACGCCACCGAGCGCCGGGGCGTCGCCGCTGGTGCCGAGCTGCGTGCCGACCCCGAAGCCGTCGATGGGAGCCCCCGCCCCGAGCAGGGCGGCGATCCGGTACTCGTCCAGGTCGCCGGACGCGAAGATCTCGATGCCGGGATGGCCTGCCTCGTCGAGGATGGCCCGAACCTGGACCGCCAGCGCCGCCAGATCGCCGGAGTCGATCCGGACGCCCCGCACGACGACACCCTCGGGGGCCAGCTCGGAGGCGACGGCGGCCGCAACCCGGGCGCCGGCCAGGGTGTCGTGGGTGTCGATCAGCAGCACCGCGGTGGTGGGGAACAGCCGGGCGAAGGCGCGGAACGCCGAGGCTTCGTCGGGGAACGCAAGGACGTAGGAGTGGGCCATGGTCCCCGACAGCGGGAGGCCGAAGCGGTGACCCGCCAGGACGTTGGAGGTGGCAGACGCCCCCCCGAGGTAGGCCGCCCGGGCGGCGAGGAGGGCGGCGTCGGCTCCGTGGTCCCGCCGGGCGGAGAAGTCGACGAACGACCGGCTGCCGCACACCGTCGCCACCCGGGCTGCTTTGGAGGCGACGGCGGTCGAGAAGTTGATGCAGTTGAGCAGGTAGGTCTCGACGATCTGGGCCTCGATGAGGGGGCCGGTCACCCGCAGCACCGGCTCCTTGGGGAACACCACCTCCCCCTCGGCGACGCTCCACACGTCGCCACTGAACGACAGGTCGCCGAGAAACTCCAGGAACCCGACCGGGAACAGGCCGAGCGTCCCGAGGTAGTCGAGATCCCCCGGGGTGAACGAGAGGCCGCCGAGGTAGTCCAGTGCCTCCTCGAGCCCGGATGCGACGAGGTAGTTGCGCACCGGCGGGAGGTCCCGGAAGAAGAGCTCGAAGCTCGCGGCGCCGAACATCGCCTCGGCGTGGTAGCTCGCCGCCATGGTGAGCTCGTAGAGGTCGACGAGCAGGGCACGAGACACGCGAGCTATGCCTGACTCATCGGGGAGGCATCCGGAGCGCCCCGTCGAGGCGG
>DASPZW010000370.1:0-2588 GCA_035636055.1 Actinomycetota bacterium | reverse complement strand
TCCGGTGGCCCCGCCGGGCCCGGCGGGGCCGGCGGACCCCATGGGGCAGACGGGGATCGGGGGCATGGGGAGCCGGGAGACCATCGTGCGCCCGGGCACCGTCCCCCGGATGGCGGCCCCGCCGCCGCCCCCTGCCCCGAGGTCGCGCCCGCGCGGCCTCCTGGCGGCCGCCGGCGCCGGCCTGGTGGTGGTGGTGGTCGCCGCGGTCTCGCTGGTCGTCGTCCTCGGCGGCCGGCACGCGACCTTGCCCACGCCGCCCCCGCCGGCCCCGGCGGGGCCACCGACCGGCTTCGTGGCAGTGGACCACGGAGCGACCGTGGATCTGTCCTGGACCGACCACTCGCAGGGGAGGGCGACCTACTTCGTGGTGTACCGCAGCGTCGACGGGCCGCAGCAGCTGCCGGTCTCGATCGACCAGGGCAAGACCGCCTACGAGGTCACCCAGCTCGACCCGACGAAGGGGTACTGCTTCCGGCTCGGGGCCGTCCTCCCCGAAGGGTCGGGGCTCACGACGGTCGTCCTCGACGCCAGCGTGCGGGGCTGCATCGCGGCCAGCCCGGGCACGAGCCCCTCCCCGTAAAGGTCCGGGCTTCGTGCGAACGTACTTTGATCCAAAACCGTCCTAGATGAGCGTTTTTGGATCAAAGATCAGCATGGGACCCTACGTCAGGGGTCCACTCCCGCGAATGAGACAGCGAATGAAAATGGGGCCTTTGCGTGGCCTCGGACCGGCTGCGTCGCTCCGGCGTCACCACGTTCTGTGGTCGCCCTCGTACCTGGTGGGCCGGTCCCGGCGCATCTTTGGCTGTCTCGCCGCGCCAGGGGCTGTCAGACAGCCACAGTTGAGGTCCGTGGCTTTTGCAAAGCACCCACAACGGGTGTTATGGGAAAATAGCGAACTCGAAACGACCACAAAGAGTGGTCGACCCCCCATGGCCGCCCGCCGCCCAGGAATTCTCGTGTCAGCCAGGGGACAGACTCAAGGCCTAACTGCGGCCCTCCGAGCCGAGGCGGGCCCAGGCGGCTGCGGCCCCCTCGATCTCTTCATCGGTCCACTCGGCCAGCGGCTTCTTGAGCGAGAACGCCGCCCCCACCACCCGGGTGGGGCGGGCGGGCTCTGCCAGGCCCCGGCGGCGCAACTCCCCGATCAGGGGCGAGGACTCCCACGCGTGCACGGCGCGCTCGGCCTGGCGCTGGCCCCAGCCCGCGACCTTCCCGGCACGCTCGGCGAGGTTCTCGTCCTTCAGCCTGGCCATGGCGAGGACAACGGATTCGCTCTGGCCTGCGTACGCCTCCGGGGGCGCCTCCAGCAGGCCAGGCGGGATGTCGATGTTGCGGGAGCGCAGGAGGTCGGCGAGGGCATCGATGAAGGGGGAGCCTGCGGGCTTGGCCGGCGGTGTGGCGGCTGGCGTTGCCTTCGCGGCCCGCGGGGTGGCGGGTGGCTTCCTGCCGCCTGCAGCCTTCCCGCCGCCGAACGAGCTTGCTGCCCTTTTTGGAGTGTCCATTGGTGCCGTAGCATCTCACGGCAACTCGAACGGGGCCGAGAGGAGAGCCGCCATGCCCGGAAACGCAGTGCCGAACTTCGTCGCCAGCCGCGACGGGCTCCACTTCGTCAACGACTGGCCGTCGCAGCCGGACTTCGTCATCAACCTCCCGGTCGCCGGCACGGTCAAGATCGGCAACGCCAGCAACGGGCTCTGCGGCGGCATGGTGTACGCGGTGCGGGACTTCTACGAGGCAAAGGTCCCGACGCCCACGGACCCCCGGCCGGCAGCCGGGACACCGCTCTACTCCTTCATCGTCCGCCGGCTCTTCGACAGTTTCGACCTGCCGGGCGGGGTGGTGAAGTACTACAACTGGATGAACCTTCCGGACGCCGACCAGTCGCTGCTGGCCATCACCCGGCACGGGATCGGCTGGCACACCATCACCGAGGAATGGCCCCAGATCAAGGCCGACATCGACGGGGGCCACCCGTGCCCGCTGGGGCTCGTCACCGTGCAGTCCATGAACCCGATGGATCTCGGCATGTGCCACCAGGTGCTGGCCTATGCCTATGACCTGGAGGGGTCGACCCTGACGGTGGACCTGTACGACCCCAACACCGACCCGGGATCGGCGGATGCCTGCAGCATGTCCCTCGACATCGGCAACCCTTCGAAGAAGGTCGGCATCACCCACAACGTCGGCATCTCGGACCCCATCCGGGGCTTCTTCCGGACCAGGTACCAGCCGGCGGACCCTTCTCAGTTCGCCCCGCCGCCGGCCCCCCCGGCCCCGGACCCGACGCCGCCGGCCCCCCAAGCCCCGGCCCCGGACCCGACACCACCGGCGGCGCCGCTTACGAGCTGAGGGCGGCGGGCCCCGCCACGAGGGCCGCCAGCCCGACGGGTTTGCCGGTCGGACCGCGGGGCAGCTCGGCCACGACGACCAGGAACCGGGGAGCCTTGTGGGGCGCCAGGCGGGCGGCCACGAAGGACCGCAGCTCCGCCAGCGTCGGGGAGCCTCCACCCGCCGGCACCACCACCGCAGTCACCGCCTGGCCCCACTCGTCGTCGGGCCGGGCCGCCACCGCGGCGTCGGCGACC
>DASPZW010000369.1:0-3933 GCA_035636055.1 Actinomycetota bacterium | reverse complement strand
CCCGGGGGGCGTCGCTCGGCGTCTCGACCGGCGTCGATACGAAGCAGATCGTGCGCACGTCCCGGCTGATCTCGATGCTGACCGGCTACCCGGTGCAGCCGAACAAGGCCATCGTCGGTGCCAACGCCTTCGCGCACGAAGCCGGCATCCACGCCCACGGCGTGCTGATGGAGCGGACGACCTACGAGATCATGGACGCCACCTCCGTCGGCTGGGAGTCGAACCGCATCGTCCTGGGCAAGCACTCCGGCCGCCACGCCTTCGCCAAGACGCTGGCCGACCTGGGCTACGAGCTGACCGGCGAGAACCTCGACCGGGCCTGGGCACGCTTCCGTGACCTGGTGGACCGCAAGGTGTCCCTCACCGATGCCGACCTCGTCGCCATCGTCACCGACGAGATCTCCAAGGTGGAGGACGTCTACACGCTCGAGTCGATCCAGGTGGCCGGCGGGACGCACCTCTCCCCCACGGCCACGGTGCGCGTCAAGCACAACGGCCAGATCGTCGAGGAGGCAGCGCTCGGCGACGGGATGGTCGACGCCGCCTGCAGTGCCATCCGGCGAGCGGTGGGCCTCGACGCCCGACTCATCTCGTTCAACGTCGGCGCCGTGACCGGGGGCACCGACGCCCTCGGCGAGGTCAGCATCGGGATCCAGTACAACGGCAACTTCCACACCGGGCGGGCCGTCGCCACCGACATCGTCGAGGGATCGGCCCGGGCGTACCTCAACGCCATCAACCGGGCGATCTCCATCACCCCCGTCCAGAGAGTCGAGGCACCCTGACATGAGCACGGCAAGCGACAACCAGCACGGCAGCACCATCACCGAGAAGATCCTGGCCCGCGCCAGCGGCACCGAGCGCGTGCGCCCCGGCGACCTGGTCATGGCGAAGGTCAGCCTCGCGATGGCCAACGACATCACCGCTCCCATGGCGATCGACGCCTTCAAGAAGATCGGCGTCGACAAGGTCTGGGACCGGGATCGCATCGCCCTCGTGCCCTCCCACTTCGTACCGGCCAAGGACATCGCATCCGCCTCGCTCGGGATGCGCATGCGGTCCTTCGCCCGGGACCAGGCGATCACGCACTTCTACGAGGTCGGCCGTGCGGGCATCGAGCACATCCTCCTGCCCGAGGACGGGCTCGTGGCCCCGGGCGACGTGATCATTGGCGCCGACTCCCACTCGTGCACCTACGGGGCGCTCGGCTGCTTCTCGACGGGAGTCGGCTCCACCGACCTGGCCGGGGTCCTCGCAACGGGCGAGATCTGGCTGCGGGTCCCCGAGACCCTGCGGATCGTCTACTCCGGCGAGCCCGGCCGCTGGGTCGTGGGCAAGGACATGATCCTGAAGGTCATCTCGGAGATCGGCGACGACGGCGCGCTCTACATGGCCATGGAGCACACCGGCGACACGATCACGCGTCTGTCGATGGAGAGCCGGCTCACCCTCACGAACATGGCCATCGAAGGAGGAGCCAAGTCCGGCATCGTCCCGCCCGACGACGTGACGGTGGCCTACGTCAAGCGCCGGCAGGAGATCCACGGGCGGCAACGCCCCTTCGACCGGCTCGTCTCCGACCCCGACGCCCGGTACGCCCGGACGCTGCACATCGACGTCGCCGCGCTGGAGCCGATGGTGGCCCAGCCGTCGCTGCCCTCGCGGGCCGTACCGGTGTCCGAGGTCGAGGGGCAGGAGGTCGACCAGGTCTTCATCGGTTCGTGCACCAACGCACGGATGGAGGACCTCCGCACCGCTGCCGCCATGCTCAACGGCAAGAAGGCGCACCCCCGCATCCGCCTGATCGTGATCCCGGCAACCCAGGACCTCTACCAGCAGGCCCTGCACGAGGGGTTGATCCAGATCTTCGCCGACGCCGGCGCCTCGGTGGCGGCCGGCGTCTGCGGCCCCTGCCTCGGCGGGTACATGGGCGTGCTCGGCCCCGGCGAGCGCTGCCTGTCCACCTCGAACCGCAACTACCGGGGGCGCATGGGCCACCGGGACGCCGATGTCTGGCTGGCGAACCCGGCAGTCGCGGCGGCAACCGCGATCACCGGCCGCATCACCCACCCCGAGTCGATCGAGGTGCTGGTATGAGCACACTCCGAGGGAAGGTCCACCGCCTGGGCGCCAACGTCGACACCGACGTCATCATCCCGGCCCGCTACCTCAACACGACAGACCCGGCCGAGCTGGCCAAGCACTGCCTGGAGGACCTCGACCCCACCTTCCCGCTGCGCGTGCAGCAGGGCGACATCATCGTCGCCGACGAGAACTTCGGGTCCGGCTCCTCCCGGGAGCACGCCCCCGTCGCCATCCGGGCCTGCGGGGTGGCGTGCGTCGTCGCCTCCACCTTCGCCCGGATCTTCTTCCGCAACTCGATCAACGTCGGCCTTCCGATCGTGGAGTGCAGGGAGATCGTGGACGCCAGCGAGGAGGGCGACGAGCTCGAGGTCGACCTGGCCACGGGGACGGTCCGCAACCTCACCAAAGGCGTCACCGCCTCCGCGGTGCCCTTCCCCGACTTCATGCGCCACATCATCGAGGCAGGGGGCCTGGTGCCCTACCTGCACGACAAGCTGGCCGGTTCCAATTCGGGTTCCAATTCGGGTTCCAATTCGGGCCCGTTCGGGGCCACCAATGGCGGCCGGGACGGCATCAGGGCCGAAGGCAACGAGGTGGACCTCCTGCATGACTGACCGCACCTACCGCATCGGGCTGATCCGTGGCGACGGGATCGGGCCGGAGGTGGTGGCCGAGGCGCTGCGCGTGCTGGACGTGGTCTCGGCCGCGGAGGGCTTCCGCCTCGACACCACCGACTTCGACCTGGGTGCCGAGCGCTATCTACGATCCTCCGAGGTGCTGCCGCCGTCGGTGCTGGAAGAGATCCAAATCCTGGACGCCGTGCTGCTCGGCGCCGTCGGCGACCCCCGGGTGCCGCCCGGCGTGCTCGAGATCGGGCTCCTGCTGAGGCTGCGCCAGGAACTCGACCTCTACGTCAACCTCCGGCCCTCCCGGCTCTACGAGGGTGTCCCCAGCGCGCTCGCCACAGCCGGCCCGGACGACCTCAACCTCACCATCGTTCGGGAGAACACCGAAGGCCTCTACGCCGGCAAGGGCGAGGTGACGCTCTCGGGGCCGCACGAGGAACTGGCCACCGAGATCTCGATGAACACGACGAAGGCCGTCCGGCGCATCACCGAGTTCGCCTTCGACCTGGCCGCCCGGGAGGGACGGAGCGTGACGATGGTGCACAAGGTCAACGTCCTCGAGCGGGCCGGCAGCCTCTGGCAGCGGGCTTTCCGGGAGGTGGCCGCCGAGTACCCGGACGTGCCGACCGCCTACCAGCACGTGGACGCCACCGCCCTCCTGCTGGTGACCCAGCCGCGGCGCTTCCAGGTGATCGTCACCGACAACCTCTTCGGGGACATCCTCTCGGACCTCGCAGCCGGTCTGGTCGGCGGGATGGGCTACGTCGGGAGCGGCAACATCCACCCTGGCGCCCTCTCGGTCTTCGAGCCCGTCCACGGGTCGGCACCGGACATCGCCGGGACCGGGAAGGCGAACCCCATCGGGGCGGTGATCTCGGCGGGCCTCATGCTGGCGCACCTGGGGGAGACGGCGGGTGCCGCCCGCGTCGAGGCCGCCGTGGCATCGGTTGCCGGCAAGGTGGCCGGCAGCGAGGTGAACACCCGCCAGGTCGGCGAGTGGCTCGCAGAGGCGGCGGGCTGATGCGCAGGGTCGACCTGTACGACACCACCCTGCGCGACGGAACCCAGCGGGCGGGCGTCAGCCTCTCGGTCGAGGACAAGCTGAAGATCCTCGGGCGCCTCGACGGCCTCGGCATGCCCTACGTCGAAGGCGGGTGGCCGGGATCCAACCCCAAGGATGCGGAGTTCTTCGCCCTGGCTCGGAGTGGGGCCCGCTCGAGGG
>DASPZW010000368.1:0-2715 GCA_035636055.1 Actinomycetota bacterium | reverse complement strand
GACCCACGTGAGCCGGTCGATGACCAAGTTGCAGGCCCGGGACCGGGCGCAGCTCGTCGTGATTGCCTACGAGTCGGGCCTGGTGCGCCCCGGCTGGCTCGCCTCGTAGCCGCAGTTTCCGTCAAAAAGTCTGGTGGGCGGTCTTTTTGACGGAATCAGGGGGGTCCAGGGGGGAGTAGCAGCCCCCCGGAGCGAAGCGGAGGGGGATGAGCTGCGAATCCCCCCTGGTTCCTATTCGGGGGTCGTCGAACACTCCGCAGGAGTGGGCGACGACTGGAAACTACAGGCGGTCAGTCCTCGGTCGTTGCGGCCTTGAGGGCCAGCTGCTTCGCAGTGGGCACCCGGACGTTGCGGACCATGCCGACCTTGCGCATCCCCCGGATCACCATGCCGGTGATGTCCAGCTGCCACCACTCCAGGCCGTGGATCGCCGAGCTCGGGAAGGCATGGTGGTTGTTGTGCCAGGCCTCACCAAACGACACGATCGACATCAACCAGTTGTTCGTGCTCATGTCGCCAGTGTCGTAGGGCCGCGTGCCGTAGTAGTGGCAGATCGAGTTGATGCTCCAGGTCACGTGGTGCAGCAGGAAGATCCGCACGAGGCTCCCCCAGACCAGCGCCGTGAAGGCCGCGTGGATCGAACCGGTGACCGCAAGGGCGATGGCCGGCGCAAGTGCGAACGAGAGGACGGTCCACAGGGGGAAGAGTCTGCTGACCTTGCAGATCGCCGGGTCCTTCAGCAGGTCCGGGGCGAATCTGGCCACATTGGTGGGGGTGCCGTCCTCTGCGAAGAACCACCCGATGTGGGCGTGCCAGAGGCCCTGCAGGATGCCCTTCACGCCGACGCCCTCTGACAGGTGCGGCGAGTGTGGGTCGCCGGGGCGGTCCGTGAACATGTGGTGGCGCCGGTGGTCGGCGACCCAGCGGATGACGGAACCTTCGACGGCAAAGGACCCGGCCAGGGCGAACGCGACCCGTACCCACGTGGGGGCATCGAAGCCGCCGTGGGTGAGCATCCGGTGGTAGCCGACGGTGACGCCGAGGATCGACAGGCTGTAGAGCGTGATGAGCAACGCGAGGTCGAGGCCCGAGATGCCGCCCCAGAGCAACCGCATCCCAAGGAGGAAACCCACGAACGGTGTGATGGTCAGCACGAGGGTGAGCCGCCGCTGCAGCTTGATCGGGCCGGGCTCTTCGAAGATGTTGGCCGGGAGCGAGCGGGGTGTCGCGACCTCTGCCGCTACTTCGTCACGGAGCGTTTCTTCCACCGTCTGGGTCTGTGTCGTCGGGGTCATAAGTCTCTCGGTTGGCTTTCTTCGTTGGGGCGGCGTCCGGATGACACCGTCGCTTAGGTCAGGAAGGGGCGGGAGGGCGGCTCGGGCAGGCCGGCACCGGGGGCCGGGCAGCCTGCGGAGAACACACGCGTACGGACGTCGTTCACTCCTCTGCAAAGAGCCGCTCGGGTGGTCGCTCTCAGGAGAGGGTCGGGGCCGGGACCCGGACATCTGAAGAGCAGAACCGTGCGCGAATGCATGAGGCACCCGCAAGACCGAAGCCTAACACAGTCCCAAATCTAGGGGCCGGGCGGTCGTGGTATCAATACAGGACATCCCAAGGGGGGCTCCGGCGGAATCGGGAGTGGGAGTGGGAAAACCTATGCGGTTGCTGGCGGTGCTGGCCCATCCGGACGACGAGTCCATGGGGATCGGAGGATTGCTCTACCGCCATGCGGTCGCCGGCATGGACGTCCACCTCGTCTGCGCCACGCGCGGTGGCGAGGGGTGGCAGGGCAAGCCTCCCGGTGCGACGAAAGAGGACCTGCCGGGCATCCGGACCA
This sequence comes from Actinomycetota bacterium, assembly GCA_035636055.1. Taxonomy (GTDB): domain Bacteria; phylum Actinomycetota; class CADDZG01; order JAHWKV01; family JAOPZY01; genus JAOPZY01. Next base: position 878 of record DASPZW010000368.1, on the reverse strand, counting down.
AGGAGCTCGATGCCGCGGCCGACGTGCTCGGGATCGCGGCGGTCGATCTGTGGGACTACCCCGACGGTGGGGTCCCGGACTGCGACCAGGCGGAGATCACCGAGCGCATTGCTGCGACGATCCGATCGCTGCGACCGGCGGCGGTCATCGGGTGGGGACCCGACGGTGCCTACGGGCATCCGGACCACATCTGCATCGGTGCCTGCACGGACGCGGCACTGGCCTCGATCGGCGAGGGGCTCCGCCCCGCGCTCTACCACATGGCCTTGGACGAGGCCCTCGCCCAGGCCTACCGGGATGTCATGGCCCTCGCCGGCGGGGACGGCGATGCCCTCCCGGTGGTGGCCCAGCCCGCCGTGGGGCCGGTCCTCGACCTGAGCGCGGCGGAGCTGCAGGCGAAGGTGCGGGCCATCGACTGCCACCAGAGCCAGGTCGAAGACTGGCGCGTCGCCATCAAGGACCTGCCCGACCTCCTGCTGCGTGCCTACGGCCGGGAGCCGTACGTGCCCGTCTCCGGCGGCACCCCGCACCTTGGTCCCACCGGCCTGCTCGCCGAGCTGTCATGAGCCAGCTCTCATGAGTGAGGTCATGAACCGGGCGGTCGGCCAGCAGATCCTCGAGATCAAGCGGAGCCTGGATGCCTTCTTCACCTTCTTCGGCTCCTACGCCGCGATCGCCACCGATCCCTACGCCTGTGACTTCTGCTTCGGTAACCCCCACGACATGCCGCTGCCGGAGATCGGGGAGGCGATCGCCCGCTGGGCGGTCCCGCGTTCGGTGCGCTGGTTCGAGTACAAGGACAGCGAGCCGGCGACGGTCAGGGCGGTCGTGGCGTCGCTGCGCTCCCGGATCGGGATCGAGTTCGACCGCAGGGATGT
>DASPZW010000367.1:0-2358 GCA_035636055.1 Actinomycetota bacterium | reverse complement strand
GTACAGGTAGCGGTCCTCCATGTCCGCCCGCAGCTCCTTCAGCACCTCGATCGCCTGAGGGAAGTTCGGTCCCACGAAGTGATCGGCGCAGCCCCTCCACACCGCCAGCTCGACCAGCTTGCCGTCGAACAGCGTCAGGTGGGCGTACGGGTCCAGAGCCGCCGCCGCCACCAGCTGGCTCAGGGCCGCCGACTTGCCACCGCCGGGCTCGCCGCCGAGGACGATGTTGCGCTCGGGCATCGAGATCTCGATCGGGTTGCCGTCCTCGCCCATCCCGACAGGGATCGCGTCCCACAACGACGTCCGCACCTTGCCCAGCCACGGCCAGGGCATCGGCTTGCCCCCCGACAGCGGATCACGCCGGACGACGGTCACCTCCGCCGCCCCGGCATTGGCACGGTCCCGGGTGACCCTCACCTCCCGGACGCCCAGGAAGGCAGCGATGGCGTCGGCCCGCTTCTCTAGGTCGCCGACGTGCCAGCCCGCCGACAGCCGCACCCGCATCACCTGTCCCGCAGGCACCGCCCGGATGCGACCCGGCCGGGGCACCGCGTCGGTGGACCCCGGACACCCCGTCGACCGCACCGCCCGGGCGAAGCGTCGGCGCAGCCGGGACCGGGTGAACACCGCCCGCACCCGACGACGAGCCGACCCGAACGCGAGCACGAAGACCACGACGGCGTTGACGAACCAGCCGCCCCGGTCCGGACCCATGACCACGTTGACCGCGACCAGGAACCAGTACACGAGCCACAGCGCCGCCCACTCCACCCGGTAGCTCCACAGGCAGCGCACGAACCGCACCACCAGCCCCGCCCTCGGGCCGCACCCGCCCCCGGGGGAGCGGCGCAGCTCCCACAGCGTGGCGAGTTTCACCAGGCCCTCAAGCACCGAGGCCACCCCCTCGCCGCCATCCCTCGGCGTAGGAGGCCCGCAGCGACGTCGCCTCCCGGATGTCGCCCCACAGCCGGGCCGAGCCGAGGGTGTCGATGCCCATCTCGACGTCGGGAAGCCCGAGCGCCCGCAGCGCGGGCAGCCACTCGGCCTCCTCGAAGTGCCGGCGCACCAGCGGCCCACCCCGGCTGTCCGTGAACACGACCGCGTCGGGGCCCTCGGCCACGTAGCGAGCGAGGTGCTCGGCCAGGGCGTCCTTCACCCCGTCGCGCACCGCGACCCAGCCGCAGTCCCGGGCAAGACTGCGGAACCTCGGCCCCGAGCGGGTCTCCACGACGTGCTCGGCGACCTCGATGGAGCCCTCCCGCACGAAGCAGCGCCGCCGCCGCAGCGCCACGGCCTCGGCCCAGCGAAGGGCCGTGAAGCGCAGCAGGATCAGAAGCGCCCGGTACCTCGGGTCGATGACCGAGGCGAGGGCCTCCATTGTCGCCTCGTCCGCCAGCAGCACCCTCCCCGGCACCCCGCTCATGCCGCACCCGCCTTCTGGCTTGCAGCGCCGAGCGGCTCGACCCTGGCGGCGCGAAACGTGAGCCCGAAGCGGTTCTCGATCGCCCAGTCGGTGACCATGAGCCCGGTCACCTTCACCGGCATGCCCTGGCGGATTCCCGCCGGGGGAGTGCCGGGGAACTTCACCGTCAGGACTTCGCCGCCGCCGGCGCCGATGCACAGCAGCTCGATGGAGTACAGCGGCTCGCCGTTGCCGTCCGCCTTCTGCTGCCTGGTCTGGCGGTCGAGCACCGGCTCCGGCGGCATCACGTCGATGAACGAAACGGCGGATGTGTCGATCGGCAGCTGGATCTTCATGTCGCTCCTCCTGATTGGAATGGAGGAGCCGGAGCCGCCCGGCGTGGACCCCCGCCGCCGAGGGCGGTAGGCTGCACGGGTAGCTCAGGCTCCGTTTGCCCGGACCTGTCACTACGCTTCGGAAAGGTCCGCCCTACCCCGGCGGGCCTTTCGTTTCATCAACCCTTTGCTCCGGAAGCCCCTCCTTTCTCGCTGAGCCTCACCAATGCCCTTCCTTCCTTCAGAGGCGGTGCTAACCTCCTACGAAGGAAGCCCAACACGGACGTGCGTGTCTTGTCGAGCAAATGAATTCGATAGGTTTTCTCGTAAGAAGCCGCCGGAGCGAGCGATGCCCCGTCCCCTGAAACAGCTCAACCCGTACGCCTCCTGGACGAAGCTGTTCGGTGCCACGCTCCGCCAGCTTCGTCTCAAGACGACCAACGGCGAGGCGCTCACGCAGGCCGACCTCGGCAAGCTCGTTGCCTACTCCGGGGCCACGGTGAGCGCCATCGAGCGCGGCACGCTCCGCCCCGACGAGGCATTTGTGGAGGCGTGCGAGCGAGAGCTCCACGCGGGTGGAGTCCTCCGGGCGTTCCTCCCGTTCGTCAACACCGAATGGGC
>DASPZW010000366.1:0-2521 GCA_035636055.1 Actinomycetota bacterium | reverse complement strand
CCGGGCGATGTTGGCGTTCAGGCAGACGAAGTACAGCCCCCGCTCGGCCCCGCCGTCCACACCGCTGGCAAGCTCCTCCGGGGTGGCCTCGGGCCCGTACTCCCTGCCGCGGCGAAGGAGCCGGTGCCGCTTCCCGACGTCGATCGATTGCTGCGAGCCCGGCTTCGGATCGAGGGAGTCCCGGGGGTTGCTGCGCCGGACGTGGGCACCGACGGGGCAACGCAGGCCAGCGATGTCGGGCGCGTGGTAGCCGAAGTCGTTGGCGCCGCCCAGGGCGGGATCGTCGCGGTCGGGGGAGAGCACCAGCGGCGCGCCGCCCGGCCAGCGGCCCACCATCTTGGCACCGAGGCGAACCTTGGCCTCGGGGTTGGCGGAGCCGTCGGGGTTGCGGGTCACGGACTCCAGGTACCGCCAGAAGCCGATGACGTCCTGGCGGAGCTGGCGGAAGACGAGGTACGTGCCGTTGCGCCCGAGGTCGGCACCGCCCGATCCGGCGGGGTCCCTCGGCAGGGCGGCCGCCGCCCCCGAGGCCGGCAGGAGGGGGCGGTCCGTGGAGAGGCCGTACTCGTTCGGGTACCCGAGGACGAACTCGCCCGCCTTGACGGTGTTGGAGGCGGGACCGGTCTTGGACAGGCCCTCGACGAACGGCTGGGAGATTCCATCCCGGAAACCGAACGGTTCCTTGTCGCCGTGGTCCGAGGTGTCGAGGCGCCGGAGCTCATCGATGCCCGCGGCGCTGAGCCCTGCCGAGAGGGAGGCGTAGGCCGAGGCGAGCTCGGCGTCGTCGGCGGCGAACAGCATCGCGACCATGTGCACCGCGGGCGTGCCCGGCCCTCCCCATCGCCATCCCTGCGGGGCGTCCCCCCCGGTGTCCCCGAGGACCCGGCTGCGGTCGGGATGGGCCATGCCTTGGGTGAACTCCGGCGAGAACCCGGCGATGACCTCGGGGCTGGCACCGAGGGCCTGCAGGCCGGCGGCGGTGAAGGCGACGTTGACGGCGGGTCCGGTGGGCTCGGCGCCGGCCGGGGTCACGGCTGCGAAGCCCAGCCATGCCCGGGCCGCGGCGGCGTCGCGGATCCGCAGGACGAGGTAGTAGGCCGACCGGTGGCGGGCGTACGCCCGCGCGACGATCCCCTGGATGTCGTCGAGCTCGAGGGTCACGGCCATGGCGCGCCCTACAGCCGTGCCGCCCAGGCGGCCGCCTCGGCGGGGGACAGGTCACGCGTGAGCCCCGCCCGGACGGCGGCGTTGTTGGCAACGTTGACGGCGGTGAGGTGGGCGTAGGCCGAGTACCAGATCGGCGTGTCGATCTGCCGTGCCCGCAGCAGCGCCTTGAAGGCCAGCTCGTCCTTGGCCCCGTCGAAGATGAGCCAGTTGGTCTTCGGGTAGCCGACCCCGTTGCTGAAGACGGCGTTGAGCCCGAAGGCGACCTTGTCGATGAAGTCGTCCATGTAGCTCTCCAGGCTCCCGTCGTAGTTGCTGGCGAAGACCAGGCGCCGGTGCCCGTCGATGAACACCCAGCGGGCGAAGTGGATCGTCCGCACCCCCGACAGGCTGCCCTTGTTGAAGATGTGCCGGGTGCCGAGGCCGATCACGTAGAGCACAGCGGCGAGGGTGAAACCGCGGAACGGGCCCGGCTTGCGCAGCCCCACGGCCGTGAACTGGTTCTGCACGATCTTGTCCTCGCGGGCGGCAAGCTCGGCGATGCGGGCATGGTCGACGGGTTCGCGGGCCACCTTGTCGTGGGTCTCGTGGATCCGGAGCCACACGAGGTAGAAGGGGAGGCCGACGAGGATGAACGGCAGCAGGATCACCCCGACCACCGCGGCGACTGCGGCATGGATCGCCTCCATCGACCGCCAGGCGGCCGCCGGGCGGGCGGCGGGGTCGAGGGCCCAGCTTAGGCCGGGATCCTTCCCGACGTGGTCGACGACCGCCGCCCGGACCTGGCGCGCGCTCTTCCCAGCCAGCTCGGCGGCGTGCTCGTCGAGGAAGTCGCCGATCGCCTCCCGCAGTGCTGCCTCCTGGCGGACCTGGGCCAGGGATCGGCCCACGGTGTTGACGTAGAGGGCGGCAGGTTTGACCGAGTGGGCGGTGAGGTAGGCAGCCCTGGCCTCTGGCGTCGCACCGGAGGGGTAGGCGTCGCAGAGCGAGAAGATCTCATCGAGCCCGGCCGCGGCGAGCCGGCAGAGCTGCGCCAGGTATGCGTCCAGGGGGGCGTCGACGTCGCTGAGGAAGAACAGGCTGGCCGGGATCGCCGCTCCGGCGAGGTCGGTGGCGTCGTCCACGACGAACAGGCGTGCGAAGTGCACCGGCAGGTGCTCGAAGGGCAGCAGCGCCGGCCTCCGATCCTCTGCGCCCACGCGGTCGAGGACCTCCTTCAACTCCTGCACCCTGCCGGGCAGGATCGGAGCCCTCACGGTGAGGGCGACCTGGTGCGGCATGCCGCCCGCCTCAGGAGGGGTGGTGTGGGAACTGCAGGGCGAAGTTCAGGATGCGGTCGTGCTCCCAGTACACCACC
>DASPZW010000365.1:0-7727 GCA_035636055.1 Actinomycetota bacterium | reverse complement strand
GAGGAGCGCCGGTAGGCGCCGAGCATCGAGCCAGGTCCCGGACCATCCTGGCTGCGACCTCGGCGGCCACCCTGCTCGCCGACCAGGTCACGAAAGCCCTGGCGGCGCACGTCCTCGCCTCCGGGGCGCCGCACCTTCGCGTCGGCGGCTTCTTCGACCTCGAGCTCACCCACAACCCCGGCGGCGCCTTCGGCATCTTCCCGCACTCCCCGGTGCTGTTCTTCCTGGCCACCGTCCTCATCGTGGGAGGGGTCGTCGGGTGGGGCGTCCGGTCGGGCCAGGCCCCCGTGGCGCTCGGCCTCGTCGCCGGCGGCGGGCTCGGCAACCTGATCGACCGTGTAGTGCGCGCCCCGGGCGGGCTGCAGGGCAGGGTGGTGGACTTCATCCACTTCCACTTCTGGCCAACCTTCAACGTGGCCGACAGCGCCATCGTCGTGGGGGTCGGCCTGCTGATCCTGCTCGAGCTGCGGCCGAAGAGAGGCGTGAAGGCGTCGTGAGCGTCACGGAGACCTACGAGGTGGGCCCGGAGGACGCGGGCCGGCGGCTCGACGCCTGGCTCGCCGCCGCCGCCGGGCTGTCGCGCGGCGAGGCCCAGGGCCTCATCGAACGGGGGTTGGTCACCGTGGACGGGGGGCCGGCTGCCAAGTCCCGCAAGCTGGTGGCCGGCGAGACCGTGGCGGCGGTGCGTGCCCCGGTCGAGGTCGCGCACGACGCCAGCGCGCCGTTCGTCATCGCCTACGAGGACGACCACCTCGCCGTGATCGCCAAGCCGCCGGGCGTGGTCGTCCACCCGGCCCCCGGCAACCGCTCGGGGACCCTCGTCGAGGCACTGGCGGCCAGGATGCCGCTGGCGGCCTCGGCCGGCCCGGGGCGACCCGGCGTCGTCCACCGGCTCGACAAGGACACCTCGGGGCTGATGGTCGTCGCCAAGACCGACGAGGCGTACGAGGGCCTGGTCGCGGCCATGGGGCGGCGAGAGGTGTCGCGGACCTACCTTGCACTTGTTGCGGGCACCTTCGCCCTCCCGTCGGGGCGGATCGAGGCGCCGATGGGCCGCTCGCCCCGGGAGCGGACGAAGATGGGGGTGGTGACCTGGGGCCGGGAGGCGGTGACCGAGTTCCAGGTCCTCGAGACCTTCCCGACCTCGACGCTGCTGGAGGTCCGCCTGGGCACGGGCAGGACCCACCAGATCCGGGTCCACCTCTCGCACATCCACCACCCGGTGATCGGGGACGCCGTCTACGGCAAGTCCACGAACGGCCAGGCCCGCCAGCTTGGCCTCGTCCGGCCCTTCCTGCACTCCCACCGGCTGCAGTTCGTCCACCCCGTGACGGGGGCCGACGTCGACGTCGTCGAACCGCTGCCCGCCGACCTTGAGGCCGCACTCAATGTGCTGCGGGAGTACCCATGAGGGCCAAGCGGGGGCCGGGGCCCCATCCGAGCCCTGGGCCGACCACTGAGCGTGGTGGACAAGGCAAGACTCGAACGATCGCGACGTGCCAGGCCCCCTCGGACGCCGGAGCCTAGGTGGGCTGGGTCTCGGCCGTCTGCATGGTCCCCACGAGGGTGACCGCGAAAAGCAGGAACGTGATCCCGTGCACCGCCGTACACCACAGGCACAGGGCGTCGAGCGTGAAGAGCTCCGTGTAGACGAGGTACAGCACCATGAGGATGCCCCCCACGGCCCCGACGACCCGGGCCCGTCGCACGAGGGCGGACTTGCTGCGCCAGGCTGCGGGCAGGTGCAGCGGTGCGATCGCCACGAAGAACAGGAGGCCGAGGAGCGCCACCGGCACGCCCAGGATCACCGACTGGGGGCTCTCGGTGACCTTGGCGCAGTTGACCAGGCCCGTTTCCGGGCAGGCGAGGATCACCTTGGCGTTGTAGTGGGCGATGGTGAGGTAGGCGGCCACCCCGATGCCGGCCAGGCAGAGCAGAGGGGCGGCGACCCGCACCCAGCGGGGGCTCACTGGACGGGGAGGCGGGCCTCCAGCCGGGTGATCGTCGGATCCGAGCACACCGAGGCCGGTTTGTTGCCCGTCAACGAGCACAGGCTGGCCGTGATCCAGTTCGCCGTCCCGTCGAGCTGCTTGCCGAGGGCGTCGGTGCCAGCGGTCGCGGCGCTGGCGATCTGCGCCCAGTCCTTGCCTTTCAAGAGGTTGGCGTCGTAGCTCGCGCCCGAGAGGACCCACCGGTTGGCGAGGTCCACGAAGGGGATGGTCCCCGATGTCTGGCTGGAGGGGAGCGTGGGCTGGTTGTCGTACGTGTTGACGAGCGTCGTGTCGGTGACGCTCATCGAGTCCAGGGTCTTGTGGTTGCGATCCGTCGTCTCGAACGGCGTGAAGGACAGGTAGGTGCTGGTGTACGTCACGCCCGACAGGCTGAAGGTGTGGATATTCTGGACGGTCTCGCCGGAGGTGGCGGATCGAGCGAATTGGACGCCGGCGAACGACCCGAAGCGGGAGAGGGCAGCGATCATCGGCCACCGCTCGGTGGCGCAGTAGGGGCAGAAAAGGCCGCCGACGTACACGACTCGCGGTAGGCCATCCTTGGTGAGGAGCGGAGGGTTGCCCGATGCGAGGTTGAAGGACGGAGCGATCCCGCCGTCGCCCACCTTGTCGAGGACCGACACCGGGATGCCGGTGACCTGGCCAAGGACCGCCGGGTCGGCGGCCTGGAGGCCGGAGGAGGTGTCGGCGGCCGCTTTGTGGGTGACCTTGACGACGATCAGCCCGGCGATGACGAGGACCACCAGCCCGATCGCGCCGTAGACGAGGACCCGTTGACGCTTCCTGCGGGCGAGCCGCTCGGCCTCCGCCGCCTTCCTCGCTGCGGCCGCCTCGGCCTCGGCCCGCTTCGCCGCCTTGGCGGCGGCGACCTTCTCCGGGTCGATGGGGGCAGCGGCGGGCTTGCGGTGCTGACCGCTGCCAGGCTTGCGCTGCGGTGACTTGCGGGGGGGCTGGGGCATGGCAGCGCCAATTCTACGCACCGGGGCTGTGCGGCTCCTGAGCCGTGAGAACGGGTTCGCTCCATTTGGTGACGCCGGAGTCTTGAAGCCGGCCCGGCGCGGGACTATGATCCGGCGAGTTCAGGAGTTACATCCGTGTAAGTCGCGAAAAAGTTGGGAGTCCGGTTTGAGCTTTGTGCATCTGCATTCGCACAGCGAGTACAGCATGCTCGACGGGGCAAGCCGCATCCCAAAGATGTTCGCCCGGGCCAAGGAGCTCGGCATGCCCGCGGTCGGTCTGACCGACCACGGGGTCATGTACGGGGCCATCCCCTTCTACCTGGAGGGACGCGCCACCGGCATCAAGCCGATCATCGGGATCGAGGCCTACGTCGCCCCGAAGAGCCGCTTCGACCGGCCTGCCCACCGGGAGACCGCCTACCACCACCTCACGATGCTGTCGGCCAACCCCACCGGCTACCGCAACCTCATGCAGCTCTCGTCGCTGGCGTTCCTGGAGGGCTACGACTCCCGCTCGCGGCGGCCCCGGATGGACCGGGAGCTCCTGGCGAAGTTCTCCGACGGCGTGATCGTCCTGAGTGGCTGCCTCTCGGGCGAGCTCCAGAAGAACCTGGTCGCCGGCAAGCCCGACGAGGCGAGGCGGGTGGCCGCCGAGTACCGGGAGATCTTCGGCGACCGCTACTTCCTGGAGGTCCAGTACCAGGGCCTCACCCAGCAGCCGGCCCTCAACGTGCAGATCGCCGAGATCGGCCGGGAGTTGGGCATCCCCATCGTCGCCACCAACGACTCTCACTACTCCGAGAAGGAGGACGCCGGGGCCCACGACATCCTGCTGTGCATCCAGATGGGCAAGGAGCTGGCGGACACCGACCGGATGCGCTTCGACACCGACCAGTTCTACCTGAAGAGCCGGGAGGAGATGGACCTCGCCTTCCCGGAATACCCGGAGGCCGTCGAGAACACGCTGATGGTGGCGGAGCTGTGTGACATCGAGATACCGCTGCACAACGCCCTCGTCCCCGACTTCGAGGTGCCCGAGGGGGAGACCCTGGCGAGCTACCTCTACCAGATGACCGAGCAGGGGGTCCGCCGCCGCTACCCCGAGGTCACCGAGGAGATCGAGGAGCGGATGCGCCACGAGCTCTCGGTCATCGAGCAGATGGGCTTCCCCGGTTACTTCCTCATCGTGGCCGACTTCGTGCAGTGGGCGAAGTCCCAGGGCATCCGGGTCGGCCCGGGCCGGGGCTCGGTCGGGGGGTCGATGGTGGCCTACGCCCTCGGCATCACCGAGATCGACCCGATCCGGTGGGGGCTCGGCTTCGAGCGCTTCCTCAACACGGGCCGCAAGCAGATGCCCGACATCGACATCGACTTCGACGAGCGCCGGCGCGGCGAGGTCATCCGGTACGTCTCCGAGCGCTACGGCGAGGACCGGGTGGCGCAGATCATCACCTTCTCGACCATCAAGGCCAAGCAGGCCCTGCGCGACGCCGCGAGGGTGCTCGGCCTCCCGTACTCGATCGGCGATCGCCTGGCCAAGATGTACCCGCCGGCCATCCTCGGCAAGGACGCCCCTTTCGAGGCCTGCTTCGACCGCAGCGTGGAATGGCCCCGCAGCAGCGGCCGCAACGACGCCTACGGCAACGCCGCCGAGCTTCGCAAGACCTTCGAGGAAGACCAGGTGTCGGCGCAGGTCATCGAGGCGGCCCGCAAGCTCGAGGGGCTGCGACGCCAGCACTCGATCCACGCCGCCGGCGTCGTCATCGGACGCGAGCCGCTCGTCAACCACGTGCCGCTCCAGCGCACCGACGCCGACGGCGAGATCGTGACCCAGTACGAGCAGAACGTGGTCGAGCAGATCGGCCTGCTGAAGATGGACTTCCTCGGCCTGCGCAACCTGACCGTCATCGAGGACACCCTCGCCCACGTCCGCAACAACCGGGGCCAGGACGCCGACGTCGACAACGCCCCGCTCGACGACCCGAAGGTCTTCCAGCTGCTGCAGCGGGGCAACTCGCCGGGCATCTTCCAGATGGAGTCGCCGGGCATGACCCGCCTGCTGCGCCAGCTCCGCCCCGACCAGTTCGAGGAGATCGCGGCGCTGATCGCCCTGTACCGTCCCGGCCCCATGGACGAGATCTCCCGCTACGTGAAGGGCAAGCACGAGCCCTCCTCGGTCACCTACCTCCACCCGCTGCTCCGGCAGGTGCTCGCCGACACCAACGGCGTCATCGTCTACCAGGAGCAGGTGACGAAGATCCTGCAGGTGGTGGGCGGGTTCGCCCCCGAGGCCGCCGACATGGTGCGCTACGCCATCGGCAAGAAGAAAAGCGAGGTCATGGCCAAGGCCAAGACGTCGTTCGACTCGGGGTGCCTGGCATCGGGGCTCACGACCAAGGAGACGGAGCAACTCTGGGAGACGATCAAGCCGTTCGCCGGGTACTCCTTCAACCGGGCGCACGCCAACGGCTACGCCATGGTGGCCTACCAGACCGCCTGGCTGAAGGCCCACTATCCGGTCGAGTACATGGCGGCGCTGCTCACCTCCGTCAAGGCGAACACCGACCGCATGCGGGCCTACCTTGCCGAGTGCATGGCCCTCCAGATCAAGGTGCTCCCGCCCGACGTCAACTCGTCCCAGCTCGACTTCACGCCGAAGGGGGACCAGATCCTCTTCGGGCTGTCGGCAATCCGCAACGTCGGCGAGGCCGTGGCGGAGTCGATCGTCTCCGCCAGAAAGGTCGGGGTCCCCTCAGGGGTGGGGATTGAGGGCTTCGCCTCCTTCCACGACTTCGCCCGCCGGGTGCCGGTGTCCGTGCTCAACAAGAAAGTCATCGAGTCCCTTGCCCGGGCCGGGGCCTTCGACGCCCTCTCGGTGGAGCGCAGCGCGCTGCTGGTGCCCGACCCCAAGGGCGGCCTCATGCTGTCGGACCAGGCGGCGAGGGTGGTCGAGGGGATCATGGGTGCCCGCCGCCGCGAGGATGAGGGCCAGTTCTCCCTGTTCGGGGGAACCGATCCGGAGGAGGACCAGGGCCCGGCCGCGCCGCTGTCCCCGTACGGCCACTTCGGCGAGCAACTCATCCCTGGCGACATCTCCCGCTCCGACCTCCTCGCTGCCGAGAAGGAGATGCTCGGCTTCTACGTCTCCGAGCACCCCCTTGCCGGGTTGGCCGCGGCGCTGCGGTACCACGCCGATGCGGAGGTCTCGGACCTCGCGGAGGGCCCGGACGGCGGCATCAAGACCGTCGGCGGCATCCTCTCCAAGCTCGAGCGCAAGTTCACCCGCAAGGGCGAGCTGATGATGATCGGCACCCTCGAGGACATGAAGGGCTCGGTGGAGGTCCTCCTGTTCCCCCAGACGGTGAACGAGACCCCGCCGGGGTTGCTGGAACTGGACAGCATCGTCCTCCTGAAGGGCCGCCTCGACATCAAGGACGACCAACCCAAGCTGGTGGCCCTGAAGGTCTCGGCGGTCGATCTGTCGTCGGCCTCGACCGCCTTACGTATCGAGATGCCGGTGACCGCCTGCACCCCCGACCGCATCGAGGAGTTGAAGGCGGTCCTGGCCGCGCACCCCGGTCCGTCGCCGGTGCTCCTCTACGTCGGCAACCAAGCCAAGACAACGGTGTTGCGTCTTGGCGGCGGCTTCACGGTCGAGATGCGCAACGGGCTCTACGCAGAGCTCCGCTCCATCCCGGGAGTCAAAGCCCTCGTCTGAGACTCGGCCTGACGGGCTGCGGTCGTTCGGGTGGGTCCTGCGCTGCCGCCGGGTATTATCCGGCGCGGGGCGAGAAGAGTGAGGTCGATGCCGAAGCTGACCTGGGTGCTGATGGCGGTGCTCGCGCTGGCGGCCTGCAAGAGCGGGACGACGGCAAGCGGTCCGTCGCCTTCAACCTCACCTTCCGCCACGACGATCTCAAAGGCGGACTTCATCACGAGGGCCAACGCCATCTGCACGACCATGAACACCAAGGGCAACGCCCTGCCGAACCCTCAGGACCAGGCGAACCTGAAGGCGGCCATCGACCAGGCCATCCCGATCACCTCCGACGGCCTGGCGCAGCTCAGGGCCCTGCCCATGCCCACGGGGGACGAGACCACCCTCCAGGCCTACTACACCAAGGTCGACCAGCTCGTCACGGACCTGCGGCAGGAGTCGGCGGCGGTGCAGGCGAACGACATCACCAAGGGCCAGCAGATCCTCACGAACCTGCAGAACGACCTGACGGCAGCCGACGACGCTGCCACCGCCTACGGGCTCACCGCCTGCGCCCAGGCCTGATCTGTCCCCTGGACCCCCCAGTTTTCCAGTCGTCGGCCACTCCTTCGGAGTGTTCGACGACCCCCGAATAGGAGCCAGGGGGGATCCGCAGTTCATCCCCCTCCGCTTCGCTGCCGGGGGCTGCTCCTCCCCCCTGGCCCCCTTCGGGCACTAGGGTGGAGATGTGCCCTGTGTCCAGTGCGGCAAGCGCCAGACCGACCCCGCCAAGGGGGCCTCGCCTTGGGCGAGGCTGGTCACCGGCGGGCAGCAGGTGCTGCTCTGCCCGGCCTGCCAGGCGGCGGACCCGTCCTGGCGCACCCGCTCCGACCGGTGCCCCGCATGCGGCAGCACCCGCCTCTCGGTGATGCTCGGCTCGGTGGTGTGCCGGGCCTGCGGTGAGATCCAGGCCTAAGGGGGCCTAAAGGCAATACTGTTAACTTAAGACTACATCAGTGTTATTCTCACCCCATGCCGAGAGCGGGGTGGGTCAAGCCGGAG